>NZ_RCVK01000257.1:0-28319 GCF_003667485.1 Micromonospora sp. BL1 | reverse complement strand
GCCCGCCTGATCACCGTCGACACCAGCCAACACGACACCGACCAACCCGACCCCACCCCGATCGCCGCATAGCATCAGACCGGATCACGCGATGGCCGTCTCTTACACCATCAGCGCGGACGTGACCCCCACCCTCCCGGAAGATCCACAACCCTTCGGGTAGGCTTGGCGTCACCTCCCGTGCGGCGGTACCTCGTGAACCTCCCCAGGGCCGGAAGGCAGCAAGGATAAGCGAGCTCTGCCGGGTGCACGGGAGGCCTTTCTGTCTCCCGGGCCGGGTAACGTCGCTGCGGGTCGGGTCACGGGGTGGTGGGTGGTCACCCGGGGCCGACCGGCGCAGAATGGCTCGGTCGAGAGGAGGCGGGACGGGTGGCACTGGCCCTTTACCGCAAGTACCGGCCGCGGACGTTCGCCGAGATGATCGGCCAGGAGCAGGTAACCGAGCCGCTGTCGCAGGCGCTGCGCAGCGGGCGGCTCAACCACGCCTACCTCTTCTCCGGTCCGCGGGGCTGCGGCAAGACCTCCAGCGCCCGGATCCTGGCCCGCTCCCTCAACTGCGAGCAGGGCCCCACCCCCGAGCCGTGCGGGCAGTGTGACTCGTGCCGCGGGCTGGCTCCCGACGGCGGCGGCTCGATCGACGTCATCGAGATCGACGCGGCCAGCCACGGTGGTGTCGACGACGCCCGTGAGCTGCGCGAGAAGGCGTTCTTCGCGCCGGCCCGCAGCCGCTTCAAGATCTACATCATCGACGAGGCGCACATGGTCTCGTCGGCCGGCTTCAACGCGCTGCTCAAGCTGGTCGAGGAGCCCCCGGAGTACGTCAAGTTCATCTTCGCCACCACCGAACCGGAGAAGGTCCTCGGCACGATCAAGTCGCGGACCCACCACTACCCGTTCCGGCTGTTCCCGCCGAAGGTGGTCCGCCCCTACCTCGAGCAGCTCTGCGAGGCAGAAGGCGTCAAGGTCGAGCCGGCGGTCTTCCCGCTGGTGGTGCGCGCCGGCGGGGGCAGCATGCGCGACAGCCTCTCCGTGCTCGACCAGCTCATCGCGGGCGCCGACCCGGAGGGCGTCGGCTACGCCCGGGCCGCCGCGCTGCTCGGTGTCACCGACGCCGCGCTGATCGACGAGATGTGCGACGCGCTCGCCGCCGGTGACGGCGCCGCCGCGTACGCCACCGTCGACCGGGTCGCGGAGGCCGGGCACGACTCGCGCCGCTTCGCCTCCGACCTGCTCGAACGCCTCCGCGATCTGATCGTCCTGCAGCAGGTGCCCGATGCCGCCGCCAGGGGCCTCATCGACGGCCCGGCCGACCAGATCGAGCGGATGGCCGCCCAGGCCCACCGCCTCGGCCCGGCCACGCTGTCCCGCTGCGCCGACATCGTGCACAACGGCCTGGTCGAGATGCGCGGCACCACAGCGCCACGGCTGCTGCTGGAGCTGATCTGCGCGCGCATGCTCCTGCCCGGCGCGGACGACTCCTCGGCCGGCCTGCTCCAGCGCCTGGAGCGGATGGAGCGCCGGCTGACGCTCGGGGGCGCCGAGCTGCCGCCGGCCGCCGCCGACTCCGCGCACCCCACCCAGACCCAGGGGGTACGCCCGGCGGCTCCCGCCCCGGGCGCGGCTGCCGCCGCGGTCCACCCGGATACCGCCGGCACGCCGGCGGCTGCCGGTGCCCCGACCGGTGCCGCCGCCGCACGTGCCGCTGCCGCCGCTGCGGCGGCTACCCGGAACGCCGCACCCGGTTCCCGTCCGGCCCCGAACGGTGCGGGCGCCGATTCCCGTCCCGTGCCGGCCGGTGCGGTTGCCGAGTCCGGCCCGCGTACCGCGCCGATGGCGACCGAAGCGGCCGCGGCTGCCGGGGTCCACGCCGACACGGACGCCGGGTTCCTTGCGCCGGCCGCCGCCGAGCGAGCCGCCGCCGGCTCGACGACGTCGGGTCAGGCCGCTGCCCGACGCCCGGTACCGCCGTCCGCGGTGATGCCGGACCCGGCCACGCCCGAGCCGCCCCGCCCCGGCGCGGGCAACCCCGGCGCGCTCGACGCGGTCGCGGTGCGCCGGGTCTGGCCCGAGGTGGTCGGCAAGGTCAACCGCAGCAACAAGCGGATCGCCGCACTGATGCGGGACGCGGTGGTACGCGACCTGGACGGCGACACGCTCGTGCTGACCGTGAAGTCCACGGTGCTGGCGAAGATGATGGCCGACCACGCCGCCGTGCTGACCGACGCGCTCTACGAGGAGCTGGGCGGTCGCTGGCAGATCCGCTGCGAGGTGGCGGGCGAGCGCGGCGCGGCCTCGCTCGGTGGCCCGTCCCGCCCGTCCGGTGCGAGCCGCGCGCAGGCCGACGCCGCACCGGCCCGCAACGCACCCGACAGCGCCCCGGCCCGCCCGGCGGCCGCCCCGTCCGGCCCGGCGTCCGACACCGGGTCCGGTCGCCCGGACTCCGGGGCGGTAGGTACCGCTCAGGGCCGTCCGGACGCGGACGCGGGGCGTGTCCGCCCGAACGCGGGCGCGGCTGACGCGGGGTACGGACAGGACACCTCCGGCGCGGCCGGCACCGCTCACGCGCGCCCCGATTCCGTCGGCGTGGACGCCTCCCACTCGGCAGCAGCCGACGCGGGACCGGGCCGTCCCGGCTTCGACACCGGACCCAACCGCCCCGGCTCCGACGCAGGACCGGGCCGTCCGGGTTCGGCCCACGCCGGGCCAGGCCGTCCGGACTCCGGTGTCGCCGGACGTCCGGCAACCGACGCGGTCGGCGGCGCCCCGGGACGGCCGGTGTCCGGCTCGGGCAGCCGAGCCACCGGTAACCAGGCCACTGGTAGCCAGGCCGGGGGACCGGCGGGCCGGGCCGGCGCGGGTTCGCCCGACGCCTCGCACCGTTCGACGGCGACCGCTGCGGCAGACCAGGCCGGCGAGGAGGACTGGCCGGAGCCGGCCCGGCCCGGTGGCGCGGCCTCTGCCACCGGTACCGCCTCGGCCGCGAGCACCGGCGACGGGGAGGACTGGCCGGCGGCGGCCCGTCCGGGCGGGGGCACGGCGACCGCTACCGCGCCTGTCGTCGTACCCAAGCCTGCGGCACCCGCGGCGGCGCCGGCGCCTGCCGGTGGGGCGAGGCCGGCGGGGGCGAAGAACAGCGCGATCGCGGCGGCGCGTGCGGCTGCGGCGGCTGCCGCTGCGGGCGGTGGTCCCGGCAAGGGGCCGCGCGCGGCGCAGCCGGCGCGGAAGACGGCTGATGCCGAGTGGGCGGGCGAGCCGCCCTACGACCCGGACTTCGACGGCCCGGTGCGGGGCGGGGGCGCGCCGGCGGCGGCGCCCGCCTACGAGGGGTTCGATCCGGGTGACGAGCCGCTGGACGACGTGATCGACGAGCGGACCGCCCGGCAGTCGAGCGAGGAGCAGGCGGTGCAGCTGCTGCGCGAGACGTTCGGGGCGGAGAAGATCGACGAGGTGGACGCGCGCTGAGCGCGCGCCGACCGCGATTCAGCGGTGCCGTGGCCCGACTAGGCTGGGCGCGGCCGAGCAGACGAGTGGAAGAAGGAGCGGTCCGTGCGCCCAGGTGGACAGCCGAACATGCAGCAGATGCTGAAGCAGGCGCAGAAGATGCAGCAGCAGATCGCCAAGGCCCAGGCCGAGCTGGCCGAGGCGGAGCTGACCGGCACCGCCGGCGGTGGCCTGGTCACCGCGACCGTCGCCGGTACCGGTGAGCTGAAGGCGATCAAGATCGACCCGAAGGCGGTCGACCCGGAGGACGTCGAGACGCTCGAGGACCTGGTCGTCGCGGCCGTGCACAACGCCGCCGAGGCGGCCCGCGAGCTGACCGAGAAGAAGATGGGCCCGCTCGCGGGCGGCATGGGCGGCCTCGGCCTGCCCGGGTTCTGAGCCGGCAGATGTACGAGGGTGCCATCCAGGATCTGATCGACGAGCTGGGCCGGTTGCCGGGCGTGGGCCCGAAGAGTGCCCAGCGGATCGCGTTCCACGTGCTGTCGGCGGATCCGGCCGACGTCAACCGGCTGGCCGGCGCGCTGCGCAAGGTCAAGGACCTGGTCCGGTTCTGCACGACCTGCTACAACGTGGCCGAGTCGGAGCAGTGCCGGATCTGCCGCGACCCACGGCGCACCGACGAGGTGCTCTGTGTGGTCGAGGAGCCGAAGGACGTGGTGGCGATCGAGCGGACCGGCGAGTTCCGCGGGCGCTACCACGTGCTCGGCGGCGCGATCAATCCGCTGGAGGGCATCGGCCCGGACAACCTGCGGATCCGTGAGCTGATGACCCGACTCGGTGGCGGCGAGGTCCGCGAGCTGATCCTCGCCACCGACCCGAACACCGAGGGCGAGGCGACCGCCACCTACCTGGCGCTGATGGTCAAGCCGATGGGGATCGCGGTGACCCGGCTCGCGAGTGGACTGCCGGTCGGCGGCGACCTGGAGTACGCCGACGAGATCACGCTGGGCCGGGCCTTCGAGGGCCGACGGGCCGTCTGAATCCAGTCGTACCGCCTCCGGCGGGTGCCCTGCGGGGTGCCCGCCGGACGTGTCTCCGGGCCGTACCGGCATGTCGGTCGATCTAACAGGAACGTGCGTCCGGGACCGGATCGACGTAATAAATTCGCCCTTCAAACCGACGAAAGTTCGGCGAGGTAAGGGATTCTCCTTCGATTCGTATGCCTCGTTGCGGAACAGACACGATTCGATACCAACCCGCCCCCCGCCCGTTTCCGCGCCGTCCACCCGAGGGCTAAGGTCTGCGCACATCGGTGACCCTGTCACCACGTTGTCCGTACCCCCAAGGACGAGGTGAAGCACCATGCGTGCATCCAGGCCGAAGGTCGCAATCGCGGCCGTCGCGGTCGCGGCCCTCGCGGTTGCAGGCTGCGCCGAGAGCGACCGTGAGAGTGGCTCCGGAGATAGCAAGAAGGACACCCTCGTCTTCGGCGTCGCCGGAGACCCGAAGGTGCTCGACCCCAGCTTCGCCAGCGACGGTGAGTCGCTGCGCGTGGCACGCCAGGTCTTCGAGACCCTGGTCCGTCCGGAGGAGGGCGGCACCAAGGTGACGCCGGGCCTCGCCGAGTCCTGGACGCCGGATGCGGCGGGCACGACCTGGACGTTCAAGCTCCGCTCGGGTGTCAAGTTCCACGACGGCACCGACTTCAACGCCGAGGCCGTCTGCGTCAACTTCAACCGCTGGTACAACGCCAAGGGCCTCATGCAGAGCCCGGACGTGACCGCGTACTGGCAGGACGTCATGGGCGGGTTCGCCAAGAACGAGAACCCGGACCTGCCGCCGAGCCTCTTCAAGTCCTGCACCGCCAAGGACGCCACCACTGTGGACCTGGCGTTCACCCGGGTCTCCAGCAAGATCCCGGCCGCGCTCATGCTGCCGTCGTTCTCGATCCAGAGCCCGAAGGCGATGGAGCAGTACGACGCCAGCAACGTGACCGGCACCGCCGAGGACATCAAGTACCCGGCGTACGCGATGGAGCACCCGACCGGCACCGGCCCGTTCAAGTTCAAGGCGTGGGACGTCGCGAACAAGTCGCTCACCATCGAGCGCAACGACGACTACTACGGCGACAAGGCCAAGCTGAAGACCATCATCTTCAAGACGATCTCGGACGAGAACGCCCGCAAGCAGGCGCTCCGCTCGGGTGACATCCAGGGCTACGACCTGGTCGGCCCGGCCGACGTCGAGCCGCTGAAGAAGGAGGGCTTCAACGTCCTCACCCGGCCCGCCTTCAACATCCTCTACCTGGCGATCAACCAGAAGGGGAACCCGAAGCTGGCCGACCTGAAGGTCCGGCAGGCCATCGCGCACGCGCTGAACCGGCAGGCCCTGGTCGACTCGAAGCTGCCCCCGGGCGCCAAGGTCGCGATGAACTTCTTCCCGGACACCGTCGAGGGCTGGAACGGCGACGTCACCAAGTACGACTACAACCCGGAGAAGGCCAAGCAGTTGCTGGCCGAGGCCGGCGCGTCGAACCTGACGCTGAAGTTCCACTACCCGACCGAGGTCACCCGGCCGTACATGCCGAACCCGAAGGACATCTTCGAGCTGCTCTCGGCGGACCTCAAGGCGGTCGGCATCAACGTCCAGGCCATCCCGCTGAAGTGGAGCCCGGACTACCTCAACGCCACCACCTCCGGGAACAAGCACGACCTGCACTTCCTCGGCTGGACCGGTGACTACGGCGACGCGTACAACTTCATCGGCACCTTCTTCGACCGTCCGAAGGACGAGTGGGGCTTCAACAACCCCGCACTCTTCGCGCAGTTCAAGGACGCCGACACCACCGCCGACGCGGCGGCGCGGACGGAGAAGTACAAGGCACTGAACAAGTCGATCATGGACTTCCTGCCGGGTGTGCCGATCTCGCACTCCCCGCCGGCGATCGTGTTCGGCAAGGACGTGACCGGGATCAAGGCGAGCCCGCTCACCGACGAGCGGTACGCGACCGCAGAGTTCAAGTGATCTGAAGGCACCGTACGCGGGCGGGCGCTGTGACCACAGCGCCCGCCCGCACCCCTCCGCACACCCTCCGAGGCGCCCGTGTTCCGGTTCATCATCAGACGCCTGCTACAGCTGATACCAACGCTGTTCGGGCTCTCCGTCCTGCTGTTCATCTGGCTCCACCGACTTCCCGGCGGGCCCGAGACCGCGATCCTCGGTGAACGGGGCACGCCCGAGACGCGCGCCGCCATCCGGCGCAACCTCGGCCTCGACGAGCCGATCCTGGTCCAGTACGCCCGCTTCCTGCGGCGGATGATCCGGCTCGACCTGGGCACCTCGACCGGTACGAAGCGGGCCGTCACCACGGAGTTCGTGGAGCGGTTCCCCGGCACCGTCGAGCTGACCGTCATGGCCATGATCCTCGCGGTCGGCATCGGCATCCCGCTCGGCTACCTGGCCGCCCGCCGCCGCGGCCGGTTCCTCGACCACGCCTCGGTCGGCGGATCGCTCATCGGCATCTGCATCCCGGTCTTCTTCCTGGCGTACGTGCTCAAGGCGATCTTCGCGGAGAACCTGGGCTGGTTCCCCTCCAGCGGCCGGCAGGACCCGACCATCGGGGCGACCCGGGTCACCAACTTCTTCGTCCTCGACGGGCTCATGACCCGCGAGTGGGACGCCGCCGCCGACGCGCTCTGGCACCTCGTGCTGCCGGGCATCGCGCTCGCCAGCATCCCGCTCGCGATCATCGTCCGGATCACCCGGGCCAGCGTGCTGGAGGTGCTCAACGAGGACTTCGTCCGCACCGCCGAGGCCAAGGGCCTGACCGAGCGGACCGTCCGCCGCCGGCACGTGCTGCGCAACGCCATGCTGCCGGTGGCCACCTCGATCGGTCTCCAGACCGGTCTCCTGCTCTCCGGCGCGGTGCTGACCGAGACCGTGTTCGCGTTCAGCGGCATCGGCGCGTTCGTCGCCGAGTCGATCAGTCAGCGCGACTACCCGGTGCTGATGGGCTTCATCATGATCATTGCGGTGGTGTACGTGCTGGTGAATCTCCTGGTCGACCTCTCCTACAGCGTGATCGACCCGAGGGTGAGGGTGCGATGACCATCACCACTGGCAAGAAGCGCGAGAAGATCGACCGGCTCGCCGAGCTGGCCGCCCGCGACGACGAGCAGGGGGTGAGCCTCTGGAAGGAGGCGTTCCGCCGGCTGCGGCGCAACCCGGCGGCCGTCATCGGCGTGGTCATCCTGGCGGTCTTCGTCCTGGTCGCGGTCATCGGGCCGTTCCTCGTCCCGTACAGCCCGACGGACTCCATCGGCATCCGCGAGGGCCTGGTCAAGTCCGGCCAGGGCATCATCCCGGGCATCTCCGCCGACCACTGGCTCGGCTTCGACCACCAGGGCCGGGACGAGTTCAGCCGACTCATCGTCGGCGCCCGGCAGACGCTGCTCGTCGGCGTCGTCTCCACCCTGATCGGTCTCGCGGTCGGCGCGCTGATCGGCGGCGTCGCCGGTGCCGCGGCCGGCCTCGGCGGGCGCTGGGGCCGCTGGATCGACACCACCCTGATGCGCTTCATCGACATGCTGCTGGCCATGCCGAGCCTGCTGCTCGCGGTGAGCATCGCGGCGCTGCTCGGCGCCAGCCTCACCACCGTGATGATCGCCGTCGGTGTGGTGTCGGTGCCGATCTTCGCCCGGCTGCTGCGCGGCTCGATGATCGCGCAGGCCAACAGCGACTACGTGCTGGCCGCGACGTCGCTCGGCGTGAAGCGGTCCAAGATCGCCCTCACCCACGTGGTGCCGAACTCGATCGCCCCGGTCATCGTGCAGGCCACGCTGACGCTGGCGACCGCGATCATCGAGGCGGCCGCGCTGTCCTTCCTCGGCCTCGGCAACCCCGACTCGGCCATCCCGGAGTGGGGCGTCATGCTCGCCGACGCGCAGCCGTACCTGGGCATCCGGCCGGGCCTGGCGATCTATCCGGCGCTCGGCATCATCATCACCGCGCTGGGGTTCACCCTGCTCGGTGAGGCGATGCGCGAGGCCCTCGATCCGAAGCTGCGGAAGTAGGTCAGTCAGTCATGGCACTGCTCGAAGTGGACGACCTCTCCGTCACGTTCGCCCGTCGTGGGCAGCGCACCGTGCACGCGGTGGACGGGGTGTCCTTCTCGGTCGACGCCGGTGAGGTGGTCGGCCTGGTCGGCGAGTCCGGCTGCGGCAAGAGCGTCACGTCGCTGGCCATCATGGGCCTGCTGCCCAAGCAGCCGGGCCTGCGGGTCGGCGGCAAGGCGGTCTTCGACGGCACCGACCTGCTCCAGCTCGACGACCGGGCCCGCCGCGACATCCGCGGCCGGGACGTCGCGATGATCTTCCAGGACCCGCTGTCCTCGCTGAACCCGGTCATCCCGATCGGGCTCCAGGTGACCGAGGTGCTGGCCCGGCACCGGGGCATGAAGGGCGAGGCGGCCGCCAGGGAGGCGGCCGACCTGCTCGACCGGGTGGGCATCCCGGACCCTCGGCGGCGCCTCAAGGAGTACCCGCACCAGCTCTCCGGCGGCATGCGGCAGCGGGCCCTGATCGCCATGGCTGTCGCCTGCCAGCCCCGGCTGCTGATCGCCGACGAGCCGACCACCGCGCTCGACGTCACCATCCAGGCGCAGATCCTGGAACTGCTGAAGGACCTGGTCCGGGACTCCGGCACCGCACTGGTGATGATCACGCACGACCTCGGCGTGGTGGCCGGCATGTGCGACACCGTCAACGTGCTCTACGCCGGCCGGGTGGTGGAGACGGCCACCCGCCGTCCGCTGTTCCGCCAGCCCCGGCACCCGTACACCGAGGGTCTGCTCGCCTCGGTGCCGCGCCTCGACGCCGGCCGTGGCGAACGGCTGAACCCCATCCCCGGCTCGGTGCGCGACGTGCTGCCCTGGCCGGACGGCTGCGCGTTCGCCCCGCGCTGCGCCCGCCGGGTCGACGAGTGCGTGGGCGAACCGCCGGAGCTGGTGCTGACCCACGACGCGCGCAGCTACCGCTGCGTCAATCCGGTGCCGATCCCCGGCCTGACCCCGGAGGCGGACGCCCGGGCGACCGCGCCGACGACCACCGAACCGGGTGCCGTGCCGGCCCAGGCCGAACCGGCCGACCCGCCCGCCGTGCCCGGCTTCGGACCGGCTCCGCGCGAGGAGGAGACCCCATGAGCAACGACGACATCCTCGTCGAGGTCCGCGACCTGAAGGTGCACTTCCCGATCCGCCGGGGCGTGATCTTCGACCGGACCGTCGGGCACGTCAAGGCGGTGGACGGGGTCGACCTGAGCATCCCGCGCGGCAAGACGTACGGGCTGGTGGGCGAGTCCGGTTGCGGCAAGTCCACGCTCGGCCGGGCGCTGCTCCAGCTCACCCCGCCGACCGGCGGCGAGGTGACGTTCGACGGCGTCGAGCTGACCACGCTGCCCGCCGGCAAGCTGCGCTCGATGCGCCGCCGGATGCAGATGATCTTCCAGGACCCGATGTCCAGCCTGGACCCCCGGCAGAACGTCGAGTCGATCCTGACCGAGGGCCTCCAGACCCACGGCATCGGCGCGAACCGGGACGACCGGCGGCGGATCATCGGCGAGACGCTCGACGCGGTGGGCCTGCCGAAATGGGCGCTGTCCCGCTACCCGCACGAGTTCTCCGGCGGCCAGCGCCAGCGCATCGGCATCGCCCGCGCCCTGGTCCTCGGCCCGGAGCTGATCGTCGCCGACGAGCCGGTCTCCGCGCTGGACGTGTCGATCCAGGCGCAGGTGGTGAACCTGCTCGACGAACTCCAGGACAGCCTCGGCCTGACCTACCTGGTCATCGCGCACGACCTGGCCGTGGTGCGGCACATCTCCGACATCGTCGGCGTGATGTACCTGGGCGCGCTGGTGGAGGAGGCGCCGAGCGAGCGGCTCTACACCGAGCCGCTGCACCCGTACACCCGGGCGCTGATGTCGGCGGTGCCGGTGCCGGACCCGGACGTCGAGGACCGGCGCGAGCGCATCCTGCTCGCCGGCGACCTGCCGTCGCCCGCCAACCCGCCGTCGGGCTGCCGGTTCCACACCCGCTGCCCGTGGGCGCAGCCGACCCGCTGCGCCGACGAGCGACCGGAGCTGCGCCAGATCGGCGCCAGCCGGGTCGCCTGCCACTGGGCCGAGCAGATCGCCGCCGGTGAGCTGCGCCCGCACGAGGTGACCGCGAAGATCACCCGGCCGGAGGGCGAGGGCGAGGAGCCGGGCGTGGTCTCCGCGCCCAGCGAGCCCGGATCGTACGTCTGACACGACGAAGCGCGTCCCCACCCCGGCCCGGGGTGGGGACGCGCTCGTTCGTCGGTCAGCCCTCGGGGCGGTTGAGCAGACCCACCGCGATCGTGTGCACGGCGTCCAGCGCGGCCGGGTCGGCCAGCGGCGCGGAACCGCCGGTGACCGCGTACCACTCGTCGGCGTCCTTGTACTGCACCCGCAGCGTCACCCGGCCGTCGGCGTGCTCGGTGCGCAACGTCAACTCGCCGGTCACCACGCCCACCTCGTCCGTCATGACCCCGCCCGGCCCGGCGGTGATGTCAGCGGTCCGGTCCGCCGGTCCACCCGGCGCGCCGCCGGCCGGTGCACCCGGCACCGCGTCGGCGGTCATGCCCGCCCCGGCGACGTCGGCGGACGCCGGCTGCCGGCCGTCCGCCGTCATCCCGGCCGAGGCCGGACCGGCCGGTGCGGACTCCGGGGCCGGTGCGCCGCCTGCCTCCGGGGCCGGTGTGGCGCCCGGCCCGGTCACGGTTTGCTCGCCCATGTGCAGCCCTCCAGCATGTCGGTGAGAGCGGCCTTCTCGGCACTTGTCACAGTCAGCCGCCAGTAGTGCTTGACCGTCACCCAGTCCGCCGCGTACTGACACCAGGACGACCGGTTCGGCGGCTTCCACTGGGACGGATCCTGGTCACCCTTTGCCCGGTTGGACCGCGCCGAAACCGCGATGAGCTGCGGCCGGGTCAGGTCGTTGGCGAAGTCGCCGCGCTTCGAGTCGTCCCACTCGTCCGCGCCCGACCGCCACGCGGCGGCCAGCGGCACCGTGTGGTCGATGTCCACGTCCGAGGGATCGTTGAGCACCACGCCGTCGTAGACGCTCTCCCACCGGCCGCCGACCACGTTGCAGCCGGACAGCTTGATGCCCTCGCCGTCGCGTTGCAGCACGCTGTCGCGTACGTCGCAGTTCTTGCCGGTGCCGCGCCAGTGCGGGAAACGGGAGCGGCTGTAGCCCTTCATCGACCCGGCGGTGGCCACTGTGAGCTCACCGAGCTGCTTGTTGACGTTCCCGGCGGCGCTCGGCGGCGCCTCCGGCTCGGTGACCGACACGTCGCAGCCGGCCACGCCGAGGGCGAGCACCGCGCTCAGCGCGGCCGCCAGCCCGGCACGGGCTCCTGATCTCGTACGCACAGACGACACCTCTCCAGCTTGCGTGCTCCGGGCGAGTCCGCACAGTACCCGGCGGCGGTTTCCGCGATTCGTGGCGTCGACGGTGGGCGGCGGGCAGAGTGGTGAGACGTGACCGCACCCGCTCCCGCGCTGCGTACCGGCTCCGCCGCCGGACGCGGCACGCTGCTCGCCACGATCCTCGCCTCCGGCATGGTGTTCCTGGACAGCACGGTCGTCAACGTCGCGCTGCCGCGCCTCGGCGCCGAACTGGACGCCACGGTCGCCGGTCTGCAGTGGACGGTGAACGGCTACCTGCTCATGCTCGCCGCGTTCGTGCTGCTCGGTGGCGCACTCGGGGACCGGTTCGGGCGGCGGCGCGTCTTCCTGCTCGGCGTGGTCTGGTTCGCGGTGGCGTCGGTGCTCTGCGGGCTGGCCCAGGACACCGGATGGCTCGTCGCCGCCCGGTTCCTCCAGGGCGCCGGCGGGGCGCTGCTCACCCCCGGCTCGCTGTCGGTGCTCCAGGCCAGCTTCCACCCGGACGACCGGGGTCGGGCCATCGGCACCTGGTCCGGGCTGTCCGGGGTGTCCACAGCGCTCGGTCCGCTGCTCGGCGGCTGGCTCATCGACACGCTCTCCTGGCGGTGGATCTTCTTCGTCAACCTGCCGCTGGCCGTCGGCGTGGTCCTCGCCGCGCTGCGCTGGGTGCCGGAGAGCCGGGACGAGGAGGCGTCGCGTACCGGGGAGGGGCGTCGGTTCGACGTGGCCGGTGCGCTGCTCGGCGCGCTCGCGCTCGGCGGGATCACGTACGCGCTGATCGACGCGCCGGCGCGCGGCCTGGACTCCCCGGCGGTGCTGGTCACGGCGGTGCTCGGAGTGGCCGCCGTGGTGGTGTTCGTGCTGGTCGAGCGGCGGCGCGGCGACACCGCGATGCTGCCCACCGGGCTGTTCTCCAGCCGGCTGTTCTCCGTGCTGAACGTCTTCACGGTGGTGGTGTACGCGGCGCTCGGCGGGTTCACCTTCTTCCTCGCCGTCTACCTGCAGAACGTGGTCGGCTGGTCGGCGCTGCTCACCGGCCTGGCCACGGTGCCGATGACGGTGCTGCTGCTGGTCGGCTCGCCGCGCGCGGGCGCGCTGTCGGCCCGCATCGGCCCCCGGCTGCCGCTCACCGTCGGCCCGGTGATCGCCGCGGCGGGTCTGCTGCTGTTGCGCCGGGTCGGGCCGGGCGCGTCGTACTGGGTGGACGTGCTGCCGGGCGTGACGCTGTTCGGCGCCGGGCTCACGCTCGTGGTGGCGCCGCTGACCACGTCGGTGCTCGGCGCGGTCTCGGACCGCTTCGCCGGGGTGGCGAGCGGCTTCAACAACGCCGCCTCCCGGGCCGGCGGCCTGCTCGCGGTGGCCGCGCTGCCGCTGCTGGTCGGGCTCTCCGGCACCGGGTACGAGCAGAAGGGCGCACTGGCCGACGCGTACCGGGGGGCGTTGGCGTGGTGCGCCGGGCTGCTGCTCGCCGGCGCGGTGCTCGCCGCCGTGCTGATCCACCGCCCGCCGAAGCAGAGCGGGGGTCCGGCCTGAGGCCGGACCCCCGCGTCGCCGGAATCAGGCGCGGGTGCGGTTCACCGCGCTCGTGACCGCCTTGATCGAGGCGGTGACGATGTTGGCGTCCACCCCGACGCCCCACACCGTGCGGCCGTCCACCTCGCACTCCACGTACGCGGCGGCCTGCGCGTCCCCGCCGGAGGACAGCGCGTGCTCGTGGTAGTCGAGCACCCGTACCGCCACGCCCAGGGACTGCAACGCGTTGACGTACGCGTCGATCGGGCCGTTGCCGACGGCGGTGAGCGCGCGGGTCTCGCCGCCGAAGCCGACGCGGGCGTCGATCTCGACCTTGCCGTCGACGGTGCCGATGGTGTACTCGGCCAGCTTGACGGCCGGGTCGACCTGGTGGTCGACCAGGTAGTTGCGGGCGAAGATCTCCCACATGGCGCCCGGCTCGACCTCGCCGCCGTCGTGGTCGGTGACCTGCTGCACCACGCCGGAGAACTCGATCTGGAGGCGGCGCGGCAGGTCGAGCTGGTGCTCGGTCTTCATGATGTACGCGACGCCGCCCTTGCCGGACTGCGAGTTGACCCGGATGACCGCCTCGTAGGTGCGGCCCAGGTCCTTCGGGTCGATCGGCAGGTAGGGCACGGCCCAGGTGAAGTCGTCGACCGGCACCCCGACCGCCGCCGCGTCGGCGTTCAGCGCGGCGAAGCCCTTGTTGATCGCGTCCTGGTGCGAGCCGGAGAACGCGGTGTAGACCAGGTCGCCCGCGTACGGGTGGCGCTCGTGCACCGGCAGCTGGTTGCAGTACTCGACGGCGCGCTTGATCTCGTCGATGTTCGAGAAGTCGATCATCGGGTCGATGCCCTGGGAGAACATGTTCAGGCCCAGCGTCACCAGGTCCACGTTGCCGGTGCGCTCGCCGTTGCCGAACAGGCAGCCCTCGATCCGGTCGGCGCCGGCCAGCAGGCCCAGCTCGGCGGCGGCCACGCCGGTGCCCCGGTCGTTGTGCGGGTGCAGGCTCAGCACCAGGCTGTCCCGCCGGGGCAGGCGCCGGTGCATCCACTCGATCGAGTCGGCGTAGACGTTCGGCATCGCCATCTCGACGGTGGCCGGCAGGTTGATGATCAGCTTCCGGTCCGGCGTCGGGTCGATCACGTCGATGACCGCCGAGCAGACCTCCAGCGCGTACTCCAGCTCGGTGCCCGTGTACGACTCCGGCGAGTACTCGTAGTGGATGTCGGTGTCCGGGGTGTGGATCTCCGCGTACTTCTGGCACAGCCGCGCGCCCTGCGTGGCGATGTCGGTGATGCCGTCGCGGTCCAGGCCGAAGACCACCCGGCGCTGCAGCGTCGAGGTGGAGTTGTAGAAGTGCACGATGGCCCGGCGGGCGCCGCGCAGCGACTCGAAGGTCCGCTCGATCAGGTGCTCCCGGCACTGGGTCAGCACCTGGATGGTGACGTCCTCGGGAATCAGGTCCTGCTCGATCAGCTGCCGTACGAAGTCGTAGTCGGTCTGGCTCGCCGACGGGAAGCCGACCTCGATCTCCTTGTAGCCCATCTGCACCAGGAGCTGGAACATCCGGCGCTTGCGCTCGGGCGACATCGGGTCGATCAGGGCCTGGTTGCCGTCGCGGAGGTCGACTGCGCACCAGCGGGGCGCGGCCTCGACGCGGCGGGTCGGCCAGGCGCGGTCCGGCAGGTCGACGCCGAACTCACGGTCGTACGGAACGTAGCGGTGGACCGGCATCCGGCTGGGGCGCTGGCTGGCGAACGGATCGGTCTCGGTGACAGGTTGAGCCATCTCGGAGTGCTCCCTGGAACATGTGGCGTCAGCAGATCGGAAAGGTGTCGGCGAGATGCCGGGCGACGGTGCGCGGCGGTGCCGAGAAGAAGATCGGATGTGCTGGACGGCGCGTTTCTACTCCGCGACGAGGTGCCGGCCGGTCAGGCCTCGTCGCGGCAGCCAAGGAGAAGGTACGCGCGCCACATGACAAGGTCACCCTACGTGGTGGGACGTGCGGTGGGAAGGCTGGTCCGGACTATGGGATCGGAGTCACCGGATCGGCTACGGCGCTCCCGGGCTCGGGGCGTCCCGGCTGACCGGTTCGCCGTCGGTCACCGCGCCGGCCAGCTCGACGGTGCCCGGCGCGGCGCCGGGCTCGCCGGTCAGCGTCAGGGTGCCGAATCCGGCCTTTACCGCCGCCGGTGTGCCGTCCTCCCGGAAGCAGTAGATGCCCACGTCCAGCGGCGCGTTCAGCGACGCCGAGGTGCTGTCGACCGTGTAGCACGGGCCGTCGGCGCCGGGCAGCGGCTCGGCGGGGGAGACCGCGAGCGGCGCGCGCCGGTCGGTCAGCACCTCCAGCCAGTCGGTGAACGGGTGCTGCACCCGGGGGTCGAGCCGGCGCGGCACCGCGTCGTCGGCGTCGCCGAGGCGCACGCAGGTCGCCGCCTGGGCCCAGCCGGCCGACGGCAGCGCGCACTGGAACAGCCCGTCGGAGGTGCCGGCGAGCGAGACGTCCACGGTGCCGGCGTGCCCCCATCCGGGCACGTCGACCCGCCAGCTGCCGTCGTTGGCGCTGGTGAAGGACACCGTGCGGGGGGAGCCCTCGGCGGGCGCGAACGCGTACGTGGCGGTGAGGTGCCGGTCCTGCGCCGCGGCGGCCAGCCCGGCCAGTTCCTCGCGGGCGGCGTCGACCTGCACCGGGACCGGGTCGGCGGTGCCGGTGGGCGCCGCCTCGGGAGTGCCGCCGTCGCAGGCGGCCAGCAGTACCGGCAGGGTGAGCGCGACCACGCCGGTCAGGCGGGCCGCACGTCGATGAGCGTGCACCGGCTCATTCTGCGTCGTCGACACGGTCCCGGTCATCCCACCGTACGGCTGTACCGCTTGGCGTGTCGCGTCCTCCCGGGCTGGTGAGCCGCCCCACGCCGGGGCCGGATGGTGGGATCACCCGGCCCGGCGTCGCGGCCCGCCCGATAGGCTGAGGCGGTCTGACACGCGCCGCCGGACCGAGAGACCCGGCGGCGTCGGCACGCTCAGGGTCGTCGCTGGGAGGGAGTGCACCGTCGTGGCACTCGTGGTGCAGAAGTACGGCGGGTCCTCCGTCGCCAACGCCGAGCGGATCAAGCGGGTGGCCGAGCGCATCGTGGCCGCGCGCAAGGCCGGCGACGACGTGGTGGTGGTGGTGTCCGCCATGGGCGACACCACCGACGAGCTGCTCGACCTGGCCAACCAGGTCAGCCCGCTGCCGCCGGGCCGTGAGCTGGACATGCTGCTCACCGCCGGGGAGCGGATCTCCATGGCGCTGCTCGCCATGGCCATCCACAACCTGGGGTACGAGGCCCGCTCGTTCACCGGTTCCCAGGCCGGCGTGATCACCACTTCGGTGCACGGCCGGGCCCGGATCATCGACGTGACCCCGGGGCGGCTCAAGGGCGCGCTGGACGAGGGCGCGGTGGTCATCGTGGCCGGCTTCCAGGGCGTCTCGCAGGACACCAAGGACGTGACCACGCTCGGGCGGGGCGGCTCGGACACCACAGCCGTGGCGCTCGCCGCCGCGCTGGAGGCGGACGTCTGCGAGATCTACACCGACGTGGACGGCATCTTCACCGCCGACCCGCGCATCGTGCCGAACGCCCGGCACATCAAGCAGATCACCTACGAGGAGATGCTGGAGCTGGCCGCCTGCGGCGCGAAGGTGCTGCACCTGCGCAGCGTCGAGTACGCGCGGCGCGCGGGCTTGCCGATCCACGTCCGTTCGTCATACTCGACCAACACCGGCACGATGGTCACCGGATCGATGGAGGACCTTCCTGTGGAACAGGCACTGATCACCGGGGTCGCCCACGACCGCAGCGAAGCGAAGATCACGATCGTGGGCGTGCCCGACGAGCCGGGTGCCGCCGCGGCGATCTTCGACACCGTGGCCGGCGCGGAGATCAACATCGACATGATCGTGCAGAACGTGTCCACCGAGGGCACCGGCCGCACGGACATCTCGTTCACGCTGCCCAAGGCCGACGGCCCGACCGCGATGACCGCGCTCAGCAAGATCCAGGAGTCGGTCAAGTTCAAGGGCCTGCTGTACGACGACCACGTCGGCAAGGTCTCGCTGATCGGCGCGGGCATGCGCTCGCACCCGGGCGTGGCCGCCGGCTTCTTCGCCGCCCTCGGCGCGGCCGGCGTGAACATCGAGATGATCTCGACGTCGGAGATCCGGGTCTCCGTGGTCTGCCGCGACACCGACCTCGACAAGGCGGTCCGGGCCATCCACGACGCCTTCGAGCTGGGTGGTGACACCGAAGCCGTCGTCTACGCCGGCACCGGGCGGTAACGCGCCATGCCGTCGCTGCCCACCCTCGCCGTGGTCGGGGCGACAGGTGCCGTCGGTACGGTGATGTGCCAGATCCTCTCCTCCCGGCGCAACGTGTGGGGCGAGATCCGGCTGCTCGCCTCCGAGCGGTCGGCGGGCCGGCGCGTGCAGTGCCGGGGCGAGGAGCTGACCGTCCAGGCGCTCACCGCCGAGGCGCTCGACGGCGTCGACGTGGCGATGTTCGACGTGCCGGACGACGTCTCCGCGCAGTGGGCCCCGGTCGCCGCCGCGCGCGGCGCGGTGGTGGTGGACAACTCCGGCGCGTTCCGGATGGACCGCGACGTGCCGCTCGTCGTCCCCGAGATCAACCCCGAGCAGGTACGTAACCGGCCCAAGGGGATCATCGCCAACGCCAACTGCACCACGCTGGCGATGATCGTGGCGGTCGCGCCGCTGCACCGCGAGTACGGCCTGCGCGAGCTGGTGCTCGCGTCGTACCAGGCGGTCTCCGGGGCGGGGCAGGCCGGCGTGGACGCGCTGCACCTCCAGCTCGGCAAGATCGCCGGCGATCGGGTGCTCGGGTCCCGCGCCGGTGACGTGCGACAGGCCGTCGGCGACGAGCTGGGTCCGTTCCCGGCGCCGCTGGCGCTCAACGTCGTACCGTGGGCGGGCTCGCTCGCCGACGGCGGCTGGTCCTCCGAGGAGATGAAGCTGCGCAACGAGTCGCGCAAGATCCTCGGGCTGCCCGACCTCAAGGTGTCCGCCACCTGCGTACGGGTGCCGGTGGTGACCGGTCACTCGGTCGCCGTGCACGCGGTCTTCGCCACCGAGGTGGACGCCGAGGGCGCCCGCGAGGCGCTGCGCAACGCCCCGGGCGTGATCCTGGTCGACGACCCGGCGGCCGGGGAGTTCCCGATGCCGATCGACGCGGTCGGCACCGACCCGTCCTGGGTGGGCCGCATCCGGCGAGCGGTCGACGACCCCCGCGCCCTGGACCTCTTCGTGACCGGCGACAACCTCCGCAAGGGCGCAGCCCTCAACACGGCCCAGATCGCCGAACTCCTGGCCAAGGACCTGACCCGCCCATAACGCGGCCCTCCTCCCGCCGCCCTCCCCTGTCGCCCCGTCCGGCGTTGATCTTGCACTTTCGGCCCTGCTTGGGGGGCGTATGCGGCATTTGCCAGGGCCTAAAGTGCAAGATCGCGGGGGAGAGGGGTGACGGGAGCGGGGGCGGTCAGGCGGCGGAGAGGTGGACTCCGTCTCGGCCGTGGCGCTTGACCGCGTACAGGGCCTGGTCGGCTCGGTGCAGGGTGCGTTCGGGGGACTCGCCGGGTCTCGGCAGGGCGACGCCGACGCTGATCGTCCGGCCGGTACGGCGGGCCGCCTCGGTGAGCCGTTCGGCGATCCGGACCGCCTCCTCCGGGCGGCTCACCTCGATCACCGCCACGAACTCGTCGCCACCGGTGCGGTACAGCTCGTCGCCCTGACGCAACGCGCCTTCGAGGGCCCGGGCCAGACCCACCAGCAGCCGGTCGCCTGCCTGGTGGCCGTACGTGTCGTTGACGTCCTTGAACCCGTCCACGTCGATCGCGAGCAGCGCGGTACGCCCCGGCGTGGCGGTGGCGATCCGCTGCCCGAAGGGGCCGGTGTGCCGCAGCCCGGTGAGCGGGTCCGAGCTGGCCTGCTCGCGGAGCCGGGCGAGCGTCCGCAGCCGGTCCAGGCAGGTCCACGCCTGCCCGGCGAGCAGCTCGATCAGGTTGACGGTGGTCGGATCGGGGCGCAGGCGCTGCTCGTCGGCGACGAGCAGCACGCCACCGGAGGCCGGTGTGCCGACCGGCACCGCCACCAGCGTGCGCGCGCCGGCCCGGGTCAGCGGCAGGTACTCGTCGGTGGGCGGGTGGCCGGCCTCGCCCAGCGTGTACGCCGAGCCGTACCGGTGGGCCCGGTCGATCATGCGGTCGAGCCCGGCCGGTCCGGCCGCGTCCAGCTCGGCCCGGATCCGCGCCTCCAGGTCACCCGGGGTGCCGGTGGGCGCGCCGAGGCGCGGGCCGTGCCGGCCGGTGAGCACCAGCACGGCGGCGGCGAGCGCCGACACGTCCCGGGCCGCGGCGAGCGCGGCGGTCATCAGATCCCAGTCGGTCGGCGCGGAGGTGAAGGCGGCGGCGTGCCGGAGCAGCTTCTCGCTGCGGCTCTCGGCCGGCGGTCCGCCGAGCGCGGCGATCCGGCCGCCGAGGCGGTCGGCCACCAGTTCGGCGGTCTCCCGCCACGCCGCGAGCACGACCGGCTCGCTCCACTGCAGGTCGAGCACCCCGATCGGACGGCCGTCCGGGTCGCGTACCGGCACACAGAGTTCGGCGGTGACGTCCGGGCGGACCTCCAGGTAGTCGGGGTCGGCGCTGACGTCGGGCACGGCGGCGGTGATCCCGGAGGCGTAGACCCGCCGCACCACCGAGGGTTCGGGCCGGTGACGGCCCGGCGGGGCGCCGTCGGCGGTGGCCGGCACGTGCGAGAACACCTGCCAGGCGCCGGTCGCGGCGACGCAGCGCAGACGGTCGTGGACGCGGAGCAGGACGGTGGCGGTCGCCGGGGTGTGCCGCGCGAGCGCGGCGACGGTCCACTGGCACGCCTCCGGGACGGTGGACGCCGTGGGAAGGCGCACCGTGACGTCGCGGAGGACTCGCTCGTGATCCACGTCGTTCCTGCTCGGAGGGGGTCGGGTCGCGATCAAGGGTACTCAGCGCAGCCGCCGCCGACCTTCGTACACATGTGCTATCCACAGGCTGTGGACGCAGCCTGTGGGCAGGATCGGGCCTGCGCGGGGAGGCCGCGCGGCGATAGCGTGAAGGCCCGGGCACCCGAGGAGGCGGCCGATGCTCATCGCCCAGCTCAGCGACCCGCACGTGACCACCGGCCCGCTCGCGGCCGACCCGGCGTCCGGATTGCACCGGGCGCTCGGCACGGTGCTCGCGCTGCGTCCCCGGCCCGACTGCGTGGTGATCACCGGCGACCTCACCGCCAACGGCCGGCCGGACGAATACCTCGCCCTGCGCGAGATCGTCGGCGCGTTCCCGCTGCCGGTGCACCTGGTCACCGGCAACCACGACGACCGCGAGTCGCTGCTCGACACGTTCGGCGGCACCCCCTACCTGGCCGGTGGCTTCTCGGCGCACTACCACGTCGACCTGCCGGACGCGACGCTCGTGGTGCTCGACTCGCTCACCCCGGGCAGCCCCGGCGGGCGGCTCGGCGACGAGCAGCTCGCCTGGCTCGACGGGGTGCTCGGCGGGCGTACCGACGCGCCCGCCGTCGTGTGCCTGCACCATCCGCCGGTCGCGGTGGGCGTGCCGGGCATGGACGCGATGGGTCTCGACGACGCCGACGCGCTCGCCGCCGTGGTCGGCCGTCACCCCCATGTCGTACGCGTCGCCGCGGGTCACCTGCACCGCCAGGTGACGAGCGCTTTCGCCGGTACGGTGCTGACCACCGCGCCGAGCACCTGGATCCAGGTGAGCCTGACCATGACCGACGAGGAGGAGCCGGGTTTCGTCGCCGAGCCGACCGCCTTTCTGCTGCACCGCGTCGCCGACGGCGGCTGTGTGACGCACACCGTCCAGGTCAGTCACGCCGCCGGTCGCACCTGCTGGTTCTGAGCCGCGCCGCCGATGCTCTGGTACGTCGCGTACGGCTCGAATATGCACGCCGCACGGCTCGACTGGTACCTGCGTGGCGGGTGTCCACCCGGCGGGCTGCGCACGTACCCCGGCTGCCGGGACCGCCGGCCACCGCGCCGGACGGTTCCGGTGCTGATCGACGGCGGCGTCTACTTCGCCGGGGAGTCGCGGGCCTGGACCGGCGGCATGGCGTTCTACGACCCGCTGCTGCCCGGACTGGCGGCGGCGCGCGGCTACCTGGTGACGGTCGAGCAGTTCGCTGACATCGCGGCGCAGGAGATGTACCGGCCGCCCGGCGCCGACCTGGCCGGGATCCGCGCGGCGGTCGAGACCGGGCGGGCGAGGCTCGGGCCGGGCCGCTACGAGACGCTGCTGCGCGTCGGCGTCCACGAGGGTCTGCCGATGCTCACGTTCACCGCGCCGCACCGGGCGGTGGAGGTGCGGTGGACCCGGCCCGCCCCGGTCTATCTCGGGATGCTGGCGCGCGGGCTGCGCGAGGCGCACGGCTGGGACGCCGCGCGGACCGTCGGCTACCTGGCGGGCCGCCCGGGGGTCGCCGGTCGGTGGACGCGGCCGGCGTTGCGCAGGCTCGTCGGCACCGCCCACAGCGGACCTCCGACCGGCCCTCCGGAGCGTCAGTCGAGTTCGGACAGTTTGCTCGAAATGCCGGGCCGGCGGACATGAACGACCGTTCGGTCCGCGATGGGTGTCCGGCAGGAGGTGATTCCGGCAAGGACGGTTGCCAGCGCAAGGAATTCCGCGTGACATGAGCGTCGGCGCCGGCTCCCTGTCCCTGGGAGCCGGCGCCTTCGACGACGGACGGCATCGACAGCGTGCGCCGCGCGGAATTTCACCTGACCGTCATGTCCGACTCGTCCGGCAGACCGGTACGGGCCGCCCGAGGCAACGACGATTCCTGATGCCGCCCCGTTCGACCTGGCGGCCGGTGGATGAGAAGCTACCCCGGCGGGGCGGCGTTCCCCCGAGTACCGCCCTCCGCGATCGACACCTGTCACGGCACGGATCAGGGTCGCCGGGCGAACCATCGCCCGGACGCCACATACCGGCACCTCACGAGGAGTTCCATGTCCGTCACCGGGATGCGACGCCGGGCCGCCGTCGGCCTGGCCGCACTCGCCGCGACCGCGTTCACCGCGGTCGCCGTCACCCCCGACCAGGCCGAGGCCCGCCCGAAGCCGGTCGACGTCCAGTTGCTCGCGATCAACGACTTCCACGGCAACCTGGAGCCGCCGACCGGTTCCAGCGGCAGCATCGACGGCCAGCCCGCCGGTGGTGCGGAATACCTGGCCAGCCACCTGAAGTCGATGCGCGCCGCCGCGAAGCAGCAGGGCAAGGGCACGGTCACTGTCGCCGCCGGCGACCTGATCGGCGCCTCGCCGCTGCTCTCCGCCGCGTTCCACGACGAGCCCACCATCGAGGGGATGAACCTCGCCGGGCTGGAGTTCGCGAGCGTCGGCAACCACGAGTTCGACGAGGGCGCGGCCGAGCTGCTGCGCATGCAGCGCGGCGGCTGCCACCCGGTGGACGGCTGCGCCGACGGCACCCCGTTCGGTGGCGCCAAGTTCACCTACCTCTCGGCGAACGCCTTCAAGACCTCCACCGGCCTGCCGCTGATGCAGCCGTTCGGCATCAAGATCGTCAAGGGCGTCCCGATCGGCTTCATCGGGATGACCCTGGAGGGCACCCCGAACATCGTCAGCCAGCAGGGCGTCGCCGGCCTGCGGTTCACCGACGAGGCCGACACCGCCAACAAGTACGCCAAGATCCTGCGCCTGCTCGGAGTCAAGAGCATCGTCGTGCTGCTGCACGAGGGCGGCGTGCAGAACGGCGGCGGCATCAACGACTGCACCGGGTTCAGCGGCCCGATCGTCGACATCGCCAACCGGATGGACCCGTCCATCGACGTGATCGTCAGCGGGCACACCCACGCCGCGTACAACTGCAACATCAACGGCAAGCTGGTCACCAGCGCCAGCTCGTTCGGTCGCCTGGTCACCCAGATCGACCTGAAGATCGACCCGCGTACCCGCGACGTGGTGAGCGCGTCCGCGAACAACGTGGTGGTCACCCGGGACGTGAAGCCGGACCAGCCCTCGACCGACCTGATCAACCGGTACAAGACCGCGCTCGGCCCGGTGGCCGACCGCGTGGTCGGCGAGACCACCGCCGCGATCACCAAGACCCAGGAGAACCTGTACCAGACCGGGGTCGACGTCAACGGCAAGCCGACGTACCAGACCGGTGAGTCGCCGCTGGGCAACGTGATCGCCGACGCGCAGCTCGCCGCGACGGACACCGAGCAGAACGCGGTCGCCGCGTTCATGAACCCCGGTGGCGTCCGCGCCGACCTCGACGCCGGCCCGGTCACCTACGCCGAGGCGTTCACCGTGCAGCCGTTCGCCAACAACCTGGTGACGCTGGACCTGACCGGTGCGCAGCTCTACTGCATGCTGGAGCAGCAGTTCACAGTGGCGCGCGTGCTCTACGCGTCCTCGACGGTCAACTACGTCGTGGACGTCAACGGCACCACCGCACCGGCCGGCACGCCGTGCGCCGGCACCCGGGTGGTCCGGGGCAGCCTCACCATCAACGGCACCCCGGTGACCGACACCGCCACCTACCGGGTCACCGTGAACAACTTCCTCGCCGGTGGCGGCGACGGCTTCAGCGTCCTGACCGGTGGCACCAACGCGGTGACCGGCCAGATCGACCTGGACGCCTTCACCGCGTACCTGACCGAGAAGTCGCCGGTCTCCCCGCCGGCGCTGGACCGGATCCGCACGACCACCGAGGTCGCCGCCGGCTGACGGCCGACCGCACCACCGAACGGGCCCCGGAGCGACGCTCCGGGGCCCGTTCGTGTCCGGCTGCACGCTTCGCCGCAGGCCGCAGGCTTCGTGTCAGGTCGCCCGCGCGGGCTCGGGCTCCGGCGTCGCGGCCGCCGTCGGACGGCCGTCCTGCGCGGCGGTGAGCAGCGGACGCAGCGACAGCGCGAGCACCGAGGCGGCCAGGCAGCCGCCCACCACGACGGCGACCCACACCCGGCCGTTCGCCGCGGCGATCAGCGGACCGGCGGTGACCGGGCCGACCACCCCGCTGATCCCGAAGATCATCGAGCTCATCGCGTTGTACCGGCCGCGCAGCTCGTCGGTGGCGAGCGCGTTGGTCAGGGCGGGCATGACCGGCGACAGCATCGTCTCGCCGAACCCGAAGATCGCCGAGCAGGCCACCACGCCGAGCGCCGCGAGCACCGCGTTGCCGCTGCCCACCACGCCGGCCGCGCCGAGCACCAGCCAGGCGCCGGCGAAGACCGCGCCCACGGTGGCGAGTGCACGGGTACGGCTGCGCCCCTCCAGCCGCCGGATCACCAGCAGCTGCGAGAGCACGATCATCACGGTGTTCGCGGCCAGCGCCCACGCCACCACCCGGGGCGTCACCTCGACCACCCGCACCGAGTACGCCGCGAAGCCCACCTCGATCTGCGCGTACCCGCAGGTGGTGAGCACCAGGCCGAAGACGACCAGGCGGCGGAACGGCCGGTCCCGCAGCACCGTGAGGTAGCCGCCGGTGCTCCGGCCATCGGCCTTCGCGCCCGTGGCCACGGCCGGCCGGCGCCCGACGTGCGGCAGGCTCAGCAGGATCAGGGCGGGCGTCAGGTAGCTCACCGCGTCCAGCAGGTAGATCACCTCGAAGGTGATCGGACGGGCCACGTCGACCACCGCGCCGGAGATCAGGCCGCCGGTGCCGATACCGAGATTGAGCAGCGCGAAGTTGAGCCCGAAGACGCGCTGCCGCTCGCCGTCGCCGGTCAGCGACGCGAGGATCGTGTTCTGCCCGGCCCAGATCGCCGAACTGCCGACGGCGACGAGCGTCATCACGCCGAACGCCGAGGCCGTCGAGTCGACCAGCGCCAGCGAGCCGGTGCCGATCGCCTCGATCACCAGGCAGGGCAACACCACCCGGCGCGCGCCGAACCGGTCGATGAACGTGCCGGCCAGCGGCGAGAGAGCCAGCGTGACCGCGCCGAACCAGCCGATCACCAGCCCGGCCCGGGTGTCGGTCAGACCGCGCACGTCGGTGAGGTAGATGAACAGGAACGGCAGGGTGAGGCCGCGCCCGACGGCGGAGAACAGCGTGCCCAGGAGGATCCGGCGGGCTTCGGGACGGGCGGGCAGGGCGCGGCGCAGCATGCTGGGATTCTGTTCGGCGGGTACGACGACCGCGACCCGTTTACCCCTTACACACGCGGTTGCCGGGCCGGAAGGTGAGCGATCACACGTGCTCTGCCATGCTGATCCGGTGACGACGACCTGGCGGCACCTGCCCGCACCGGCCCGCGAGATCGCCGAGACGGCCACCGACGCGGTGACCGCCGCGCGTGAGCGCGACGCCGAGGCGTACGCCCCGGCCGTCGAGCGGCTGGCCGCCGCCGACCGGGCCGGGCTGGTGCTCGGCGGCGTGGTCCGGCTGCTGCTGGAGGAGGGGCACCCGGACGGGCTGGACGGCGACGACGTACGGCAGGTGCTGGAACGGTGCGTGCGGTCGGCGGCGCCCTGGTGGCCCGACGTCGACCCGCACGTGCTGCTGGTGCTGCTGGCCGGCGCGCTCGGCGTCTACGACCCGGGCGACGACGAGAACCCGCCCGATCCGGCGGCGATCGCCCGGCACGCGCCGCTGCTGGTGGCCGACCTGCTGGCGGTCACCGGGCGCCCGTTCGCCGAGTACCTGACCGCCGCGTTCGCCGAGGTGGCGCGGACGGAGATGCACGACTGACGGGTCTTCGTTGTCCGGCGGCCTACGGGCCGGCTGCGGGCGTGCCTGCTCAGGGGCTGGCGGCCAGGAAGACGAACGCGGCGAGCAGCACCAGGTGCACGCCGCCCTGGAGCACAGTCGCCCGGCCCGGCACCACGGTGAGCACAGCCGTCACCGCGGTCAGCGCCAGCAGCGTCATCTGGGTGCCGCCCAGGCCCAGCACCAGCGGCCCGTCCAGCCAGATCGAGGCGATCGCGATGGCCGGGATGGTCAGGCCGATGCTGGCCATCGCCGAGCCGAGCGCGAGATTGAGGCTGATCTGCACGCGGTCCCGCCGTGCCGCCCGAGCGGCGGCGAGCGTCTCCGGCAGCAGCACCAGCAGCGCGATGACCACACCGACGAAGGCCTGCGGCAGGTTGGCGGCGCCGACCGCCGTCTCGATCGCCGGGGAGATCGTCTTCGCGTCGCCCACCACCGCGACGAGCGCCACCACGAGCAGGGCCAGGCTGGCCAGCGCGGTACGCGTGGACGGCGGCTCGGCGTGCCCGTCACCGTTCTTGTCCTCGGCGAGGATGCTGCCCTCCTGCGTGACCGGGAGGAAGTAGTCGCGGTGCCGGCCGGTCTGCACCATGACGAACAGCAGGTAGAGCGCCAGCGAGGCGACGGCCGCGAAGGCGAGCTGCGCGGGGGAGAACTCCGGCCCCGGCCGGCTCGTGGTGAACGTCGGCACCACCATGCTGAGCGTGGCGAGCGTGGCCACCGTGGCGAGCGCCCCGCCGGTGCCCTCCGGATTGAACACCGCCACCTGCCGGCGCAGTGCGCCGAGCAGCAGCGACAGGCCGAGGATGCCGTTGCAGGTGATCATGACGGCGGCGAAGACCGTGTCCCGGGCCAGCGCCTGCGTCTTGTCGCCACCGCTGATCATCAGCGTGACGATCAGACCGACTTCGATCACGGTGACCGCCACCGCGAGCACGAGTGACCCGTACGGTTCGCCGACCTTGTGCGCGACCACCTCGGCGTGGTGCACCGCTGCCAGTACGGCCACCGCGAGCAGGGCCGCCACCACGAAGATGAGCGGGCCGGGTAACTCCCGTCCCCAGGTCATCACGAGCACGAGCACAGCGACCAGGGGCGCGACGGTGGTCCAATCGGTCAGGCGGGATCGGATCGTCGGCGGCATGCGCATACTTTGCCAGGGGGCAGAGTTGACCGCGCGTGGCGGGGTGGCTCCGGGCAGTCCTGTCGATCTATTCGATCGAGGCCGGTTGCTCCACGTGGGCGAGCACCTCGCGGAGGTTCCCGATCACGATTCCGATCCAGCCCGGATCGGTGTCCTGGTGTTCGGTCGTCCGGAGCACCGTCATGCCGACCGCCGCCGCGCCGGCCAGCTCACCGTCCGCGCCGTCGCCCACGTACACGCAGTCGGCCGGCGTGACGCCCAGCCGCTGCGCGGCCGCACGGTAGATCGCCGGGTCCGGCTTGGCCAGCCCGACCGCACAGGAGAAGACCGCGACGTCGAAGCGCCGGGCGAGCGGCCCGCCCGCCCACGCCTCGGCCGTCTCGGAGGTGGCGTTGCTGATCAGGGCCAGCCGGTGCCCGCGCTCCCGCAGCGCGTCGAGCACGTCCAGCGTGGCGGGCGAGACGCGACCCAGCACCCGGTGGGCGAGGGTCAGCCGGTGCGCGGCGGCGCGGGTCACCTGCTCATCGGTCGGCGAGCCGCCGAGGCGCCCGGCGAGGATGCGGACGGTCTCCTCCGCGTTCCACCGGACGAGCCGGTCCCGCCAGGTCGCGTGGTACGCGTCGACGAGCGCCGCCGGATCGACCCCGACCATGAGCGCCATCTCGCCCACCACGCGGTCCCTCTCGTCGTCGGCGCCGTGGACCAGGGTGTGGAAGAGGTCGAAGACGACCGGCCGTGGCATGGCGGGATCCTACTGCGACGGTGAGCGGGGCCGGGGAAACGCAGAGGGCACATCCGATCTCGGATGTGCCCTCTTACCTCTGGTCGGGGTGGCCGGATTCGAACCGACGACCTCTTCGTCCCGAACGAAGCGCGCTACCAAGCTGCGCCACACCCCGAGGCGTGCCGACAAATAGTAGCCCACCCGCCCCCACGGTAAAACTGGGTACCTGTCTCTTATACACACCTGACGACG
>NZ_RCVK01000152.1:0-28484 GCF_003667485.1 Micromonospora sp. BL1 | reverse complement strand
CGGGGTGGGGGAGGGGGTGGCTAGCGCCGGGCCATGGAGCTGGAGCAGGCGCAGAAGTTGTGGCAGCCCGAGCCGGGCTGGTTGAACACGGCCACCTATGGACTGCCGCCGGAGCCGGTGTGGGACGCCGTGCAGCAGGTGCTCGCCGACTGGCGGACCGGGCGGGTGTCGTTCGAGGTGTGGGAGGAGTCGGTGGACCGCTCCCGGGCCGCCTTCGCGCGGCTGACCGGTGTGGACGTCGCCGACGTGAGTGTCGGTGCCAGCGCGTCGCAACTCGTCGCGCCGATCGCGGCCGGGCTGCCGGCGGGCGCGACCGTGGTGGTGCCCGAGACCGAGTTCACCTCGATCCTGTTCCCGTGGCTGGTCCAGCAGGAGCGCGGCGTGCGGGTACGCACCGTGCCGCTGGCCGGCCTGGTCGACGCGATCGACGCCGACACGGACCTGGTGGCGTTCAGCGTGGTGCAGTCCGCCGACGGCACTGTGACTCCGTACGACGAGATCGTCGCGGCGGCCCGGGCGCACGGCGCGTTCGTGGTGGCCGACGCGACGCAGGCGTGCGGGTGGCTGCCGTTCGCGGCGGACCGGGCCGACGCGGTGGTGGTGGCGGCGTACAAGTGGTTGATGGCGCCGCGGGGCTCGGCCTTCGCCTACCTGGCCCCGGTGCTGCGCGAGCGGATGCGCCCGGACGCGGCCGGGTGGTACGCCGGAAGCGACCCGCACGCCTCCTACTACGGACTGCCGCTACGGCTGGCCGACGACGCCCGGCGTTTCGACATCTCCCCGGCCTGGATGAGCTACGCCGGGGCGGCTCCGGCGCTGGAACTGCTCGCCGAGCTGGACCCGGAGGCGGTGCGCGCGTACGACGTGGGGCTGGCCAACCGGTTCCTGGCCGGGCTGGGCCGGCCGCCCGGCGACAGCGCGATCGTCACGGTGGACGTGCCGGACGCGCAGGAGCGGCTGGCCCGGGCGGGGGTGCGCGCGGCGGTACGGGCCGGCCGGGTCCGCGCCTCGTTCCACCTCTACACGACCGAGGCGGACGTGGACCGGGCGGTCGAGGCGCTGGCCGGCTGACCTCGCAACCGGAGAGTGGACGGGAGCGGCCCGAAAGCGGCGGGAACGGCCGGCGCGTCACTGCGCGCCGGCCGTCCCGAACCGCTCAGCAGACGTCGAAGGTCGCGGACGTGTAGGAGAGCAGCTCCCACTCCTGGTCCGGGCCGAGGGTCATGTCCCACCTGCCGTCGGTCCGGCGACCGAGCTGGAAGTAGTCGGTGGTTCCGTCGTAGGCGTACCAGCCCTCGCTCTCGTAGACGACGAGCCGGGTGGCCGCCCGGGACAGGGTCCTGGCCCCGACGACACCGTCGGCGACGAGGCCCCGGGCGCTCTGCCACCGCTTCGTGGCCGCCGTCGTCTGCGCCCCGAACCGGCAGTCGACGTCGGAGCGGGTGAGGTAGCCGTCGGCCCACAGGATCATCTGCCACATGGCGACGACGTTGCTGTACGAGCGTGTCGACGCCGAGATCGGGCCCTCGTCGCCCCAGTCGTCCCGCCAGTCGCCGGAACCCGCGATGTACCCCTGACTCACGCTCGCCGAGGCCGGTGCGGCCGAGACCGCGAGGACTCCGAGCATGGCGGCGGCCGTCGTGAGCGCGACGGCCGTGATTCGAGTACGCATGTGCATCTCCTCCGGCTGGTGGTGCCTTTGCCGGGGACACACCTGGCACCCGCATCCGGTTGCGCAGAGTCAGAGTTGGGACACAACGCGTCAGGCCAGGTGACCGCCGATCTTCGTGTACCCGCGCAGCAGGTCGCGGGAGATGATCAGCCGCTGCATCTCGTCGGTGCCCTCGAAGATCCGGTACAGCCGGACCTGCCGGTACCAGCGTTCGATCGGCAGCTCACGGGTGTAGCCCATGCCGCCGTGGATCTGGAGCACCCGGTCCACCACGCGGTTGACCATGCCGGCGCCGTAGAGCTTGCCCATTGAGGAGGCGTGCCGGGGGTCGAGGCCCGCATCGACCGTCCAGGCCGAGCGCAGGATCAGCCAGCGGGCCGCCTCCAGCTCGGTCTCCGAGTCGGCGATCATCCACTGGATGGCCTGGTTGGTGCCGATCGGCGCGCCGAACGTCTCGCGCGTGTTGGCGTGGTCGATCGCCATCTGGAGGACTCGTTCGGCGATGCCGACGGCGTGCGACGGAATGGTGTAGCGGCCCTTGCCGATCCACTCCATGCCGAGCGTGAAGCCCTGCCCGATCTCGCCGAGGATGTTGCGGTGCGGCACCCGTACGCCGTCGAAGATCAGCGAGGCCGGGCCGCCCTCGCCCATGGTCTGGATGAACTCGGACCGCCAGCCCATCGCGCGGTCCACCAGGAACGCGGTCGCGCCGCCTCGGCGGGCGCCCTTCTCCGGGTCGGTCACCGCGACCACGATGGCGAAGTCGGCGTCGTTGCCGTTGGTGATGAACGTCTTCTCGCCGTCGAGGACCCAGTCGTCGCCGTCGCGGCGGGCGCGCAGCTTGATGTTCGCCGCGTCGGAGCCCGCGCCGGGCTCGGTGATGGCGAAGCAGGAGATCCGTTCGCCCTCGATGGTGGGGATCAGGAATTCGCGCTTCTGCTCCTCGGTGGCGTGGAACAGGATGTTGTCGGCCTCGCCGCCGAAGCGGAACGGCACGAAGCTGCGGCCCAGCTCGGTCCAGATCAGCGACTGCATCACCGCGGGCAGGGCCATGCCGCCGTACTCCTCGGGCGTGGCCAGCCCCCAGAAGCCGAACTTCTTGGCCTTGAGCTGGAGTTCGCGCAGCTCGGAGCGGTCCAGGCCGGGCTGGTGGGCGCGCTCGCGGCGCAGCACCTCCGCCTCCAGCGGCATCACCTCCCGGGTGACGAACGTGCGAACGGTGTCCCGGATCGCGCGTTCCTCGTCGGACAGTGCGAAGTCCACGGTGCCCCCTCAGGTCGACTGGCTCTAAACTAGCGCTGGAAGTTTTCCCGCGTCCAGACCCGATGCCGAAAGGAGGATGATGACCAGGTGCCCCGACCCCGACAGGCCCTGCTCACCCGCGATCGGATCGTCGAGACCGCGCTGGCGCTGATCGACGCCGACGGGCTGGACGCGCTCTCGACCCGGCGGCTCGCCGCCGCGCTGGGCGTCCGCGGCCCTTCGCTCTACAACCACTTCGCCACCAAGGAGGAGATCCTCGACGCGGTGGCCGACGGCGTCGCGGCGACTGTCGATATCGGCGTCTTCGAGGAGCACGACTGGCTCGACGCGCTCGGCCGCTGGGCGCGCTCGTACCGGGCCGCGCTGGCCGCGCACCCGAACATCGTGCCGTACCTGGCGCAGGGGCCGGGCCGCCGTCCGGCCGCGCTCGCCATGGCCGACGCGGTCTACGGCTCACTGGTCCGGGCCGGCTGGCCGCCCGCGCGGGCCACGCACATCGGCGCCGCGATGCGCTACTTCGTGGCCGGGTCCGCGCTCGGCTCGTTCGCCCGCGGCTTCGTCGAGGACCCGTCGCTCTACGCCGCGCACCCGCACCTCAACCAGGCGCACCGCCTCGCCGGCCACCAGCGCAGCGTGGACGAGGGGGCGTTCGCGCTCGGCCTGGACGCGCTGCTGCACGGGCTGGCCGCCGAGTACGCGGCCACCGTCGCCCCGCTGGAACGGGTCGGCGGTCCGGAGTAGCGTCGAAACTCCCACCGCTAGTTTCCACCGCCCCCGAAGGACGCCATGGATCTCGCCGCCGCCCCTCCCGCCCTGCTGACGCGCCGCCACCTGCACGTCGCCGGTGACTGGGTCGACCCGTCGTCGGGCGACACCATCCCGGTCGAGAACCCGGCCACCGGGAGCATCGTCGGCGAGGTGCCCGCCGGCACGCCGGCCGACGTGGACCGCGCGGTCGCCGCCGCCCGCGCCGCGTTCCCCGGCTGGGCCGCCACCGCCCCCGAGCAGCGGGCCGCGCACCTGGACCGGCTGCACGCCGCGCTCGCCGCCCGCGCCGACGAGATCGCCCGCACGGTGGCGACCGAGCTGGGCACCCCGCTCAAGCTCGCCACGCGCGTCCAGGCCGGCCTGCCGCTGACAGTGCTGCGGACCATGGTCGACCTGGCCGCCCGCCCGGCCGCCGAGCACACGGTCGGCAACTCGCTCGTGGTCCGGGAGCCGGTCGGCGTGGTCGGGGCGATCACCCCGTGGAACTACCCGCTGCACCAGGTGGTCGCCAAGGTCGCGCCCGCGCTCGCCGCCGGGTGCACAGTGGTGCTGAAGCCGAGCGAGCTGACGCCGCTGACCGCGTACCTGCTGTTCGACGCGATCACCGACGCCGGCCTGCCGCCCGGCGTGGTGAACCTGGTGCCCGGCACCGGCCCGGTGGTCGGCGAGGCCCTCGCCGCGCACCCCGACGTCGACCTGGTCTCGTTCACCGGCTCCACCGCCACCGGCCGGCGCATCGCCCACCTGGCCGCCGAGCGGATCGCCCGGGTGTCGCTGGAACTCGGCGGCAAGTCGGCGAACGTCGTCCTGGCCGACGCCGACCTGCCCACCGCGGTCAAGGTCGGCGTGGGCAACGCGCTGCTGAACTCCGGGCAGACCTGCACCGCCTGGACCCGGATGCTCGTGCACCGCGACCGCTACGCCGAGGCGCTGGACCTGGTCGCGGCGGCGGTGGCCGGCTACCGGCTCGGCGACCCGTTCGACCCGGCCACCCGGCTCGGCCCGCTGGCCTCCGCCGCGCAGGCCCAGCGGGTACGCGACCACGTCGACCGGGCGCTCGCCGACGGCGCCCGGCTCGTCGCCGGTGGCCCGGACGCGCCACTGCCGCCGCAGGGGCACTTCGTGGCGCCCACCGTCTTCGCCGACGTGCACCCGGACAGCGCGCTCGCCCAGGAGGAGGTGTTCGGGCCGGTGCTCGCGGTGATCCCGTTCGCCGACACCGACGAGGCGGTCGCCATCGCCAACAACTCCCGGTACGGGCTGGCCGGCGCGGTCTGGTCGGCCGACGACGAGGCGGCGCTGGCAGTGGCGCGGCGGATGCGTACCGGCCAGGTGGACGTCAACGGCGGCGCGTTCAACCCGCTCGCCCCGTTCGGCGGCTACAAGCAGTCCGGCCTCGGCCGGGAGCTGGGCGGGTACGGCGTGGAGGAGTTCACCGAGGTGAAGGCGATCCAGCGATGAGGGCGCTCGTGGTGCGCGGCCGGGGCGAGACACCGGCGGTCGAGGACGTACGGCTGCCCGCGCCCGGCCCGGGTGAGCTGCGGGTACGCATCCGCGCCGCCGGCATCTGCCACTCCGACCTGGCCATGGTGGACGGCACGCTGGCGCCCGCGTACCCGCTGGTGCTGGGGCACGAGGCCACGGGCGTGGTGGCCGAGGCCGGGCCCGGCACGACGCTCGCGGTCGGCACACCCGTGGTGCTCAACTGGGCGCCGGCCTGCCGGGAGTGCTGGCACTGCCGGCACGGCGAACCGTGGCTCTGCGCCGCCAACCCCAACCCGTCGACACCCCGGGGCGAGACGGCCGCCGGCGAGCCGCTTCAGGTCACGCTCGGGCTCGGCGCGCTCGCCGAGGAGGTGGTGGTGCCGCAGCACGCCGCCGTGCCGGTGCCGGCCGGACTGCCGCCGGAGCAGGCCGCAGTGCTGGGCTGCGCGGTGCTCACCGGCGTCGGCGCGGTCCGCAACACCGCGCGGGTCGCACCCGGCGAGTCGGTGGCGGTGATCGGGCTCGGCGGGGTGGGCCTGGCCGTGCTGACCGCCGCGCGGCGGGCCGGCGCGTCGCCCATCCTCGCCGTGGACGTGGTGGAGGCCAAGCGGGACCTGGCGCTCGCCGCGGGCGCCACCGACTTCCTGCGCTCGGACGACCGGCTGGGCAAGGAGATCCGGGTCCGCACCGAGGGACGCGGCGTGGACCACGCGTTCGAGTGCGTCGGCCGGTCCGCCACCATCCGCGCCGCCTGGCGGGCGACGCGGCGCGGGGGAGCGGTCACCGTGGTCGGCATGGGCGGCAAGGACGACATGCTCAGCCTCTCCGCGCTGGACATCTTCCACTCCGCGCGCACGCTGCGCTCCTCGGTGTACGGCTCGACCGACCCGGACCGGGAGGTGCCGGAGCTGGCCGAGGCGCTCGCCGCCGGTGACCTGGACCTGGGGCCGCTGGTGAGCGGCACGGTGCCGCTGGCCGAGGCGCCCGCCGCGCTGGAGCGGCTGGCCCGCGGCGAGGGCGCCCGCTGGGTGGTCACCTTCCCGGACTGATCCGGCTCGGGCCGGATTCGCCGGTGGCGCATCCGGATCGGGCCGTGCGGACGAACCCCTGGGTAGGAGAGCTACCCGGGGGTACGTCCGTTGCTGACCGAGAACATGCCGGCCTGGGCCGCCGAGACGGCCCGCAAACGGCTGACCGCCGCCGCCGAGGACCTGGACGACAACCGGGTCGCCGGGCTGGTGCTCGACCTGGCCGCCGAGGCCGGGGTGGTGCCCGCCTGGGAACAGGTGTGCCTGCCGCTGCTGGGCACGCTGCGCGGCGACAGCGCCGCCGAGATCGCCGTCGAGCACGCCCTCTCCGAGGGGGTACGCGTCGGCCTGGACGTGTTCGGCCGTGAGCCGTCCCGGCCGCTTCCCGCCCAGGGCGTGCTGCTCGCCGGCGCCGAGCACGAGACGCACTGCCTCGGGCTGCACGCCCTCGCCGCGGCGCTGCGCGAACGCGGCCGGGGCGCGCTGCACCTCGGCCCGGCGCTGCCCTGGTCCGCGCTGGCCAGCGCGGTGGTCCGGGTCCGCCCGCGGGTGGTGGTGGTCTGGTCGCAGTCGCCGCTGACGGGCCGCGCGTACCGCCTGGTCCGTCTGCGGCGGGACCTGCCTGGGGTACGCGTGCTCGCCGCCGGTCCGGGGTGGATCGAGCCGTTCCCGCCCTCGTCGGCCGTGCCGCGACGCCTCACCACCCTCGGTGAGGCGACGCTGGCCTGCCTGGCCGGAGGCGGCGCCTGACGCCAGGGCGCCTGACCGGCCCGCGCCTGACGCCGGCTGCCTGTGGGCCCGCCTGACGCCCGCCGCCTGGCATCCGGTCAGCCGGCGCGGAGGCCGCGCAGCAGCGTGGCGACGGCGGCCTCCGGGTCGAAGCCGTCATCGGGGGAGGCGAGCTGGTTGCTCAGCAGCCCGTCGACGAGCGCCAGCAGCATCCGGAAGTGGGCGGGCGGATCGGCCGAGCCGAGCGTGGCGAGCAGCGGCTCGCCCCAGCCGGCCAGCCGTGCCCGGGCGGCCTCGATCGCCGGGCGCAGGTCGGGCCGCACGGCCGCCTCGACGAACAGCGCGTACCGGGCCAGGGTGACCACCCGCTGCTGGTCGGTGAACTCCCGGATCAGCCGGCCGACCACGGCGGCGAACGCGGCGACGTCGCCCGGGGGCAGGTCCGCGGCGAGCCGTTGCCAGGCCGCCGTCTCCACCTCGACCAGCCGGTCGAAGACGCCGGTGACCAGCGCCTCCCGGGTGCGGAACCGGTTGGACGCCGAGCCTTCGGGCAGGCCCGCCTCCGCGTCCACGGCCCGGTGGGTGAGCTGCCGCGGCCCTCCGGTGCCGAGCACCCGGATGGCGGCGTCGAGCAGGAGCTGCCGGCGATCGGTCACCCGGTCAGACTACAGCCGTAGTGCGGCCGACTACATCTGTAGTACGGTGACCGCATGGGCGGACGCGCGGTCGTGGTCGGGGGCGGCATCGGCGGGCTCGCGGCGGGCATCGGCCTGCGTGCGGCGGGCTGGGAGGTGACGGTCCTGGAGCGGTCGGCCGCGTTGCCGCACAGCGGCACCGGGCTCGGCATCTGGCCCGCCGCGATGCGCGCCCTGGACGCCCTCGGCGTCGGCGACGAGGTGCGCCGCCGGGGCAGCCGTCAGGCCGGCGGGTCGATCCGGCGTCCCGACGGCAGCCGGATCGCCACCGTCGACGTCGATCGGCTGGAACGCCGGCACGGCGAGCCGGTGCACCTGGTCACGCGGCCGGTGCTGCTCGCCGTCCTGGCCGGCGCGCTGCCCGGCCCGGCGCTGCGCCTCGGCGCCCCGGTGGTCGACCCGGCGCCACTGCTCGACGCGTACGACCTGGTGGTCGGCGCGGACGGGATCAACAGCGTGGTGCGCGCGGCGATGTACGGGCAGCGGTACCCGCTGCGCTACGCGGGCGCGGTGGCCTGGCGCGGCGTGGTCGACATGGATCTGGCCGAGGGTGGCGAGACCTGGGGGCGGGGGCGCAAGTTCGGGCTGACCCCGGCCGGGCCGGGCCGCACCAACTGGTACGCCGCGGTGCGGCTGCCCGAGGGGCACCCGGCGCCGCCGGACGACCGGGCCGAGCTGCGCCGCCTCTTCGGCGACTGGCATTCGCCGGTGCCGGAGGTGCTCGACGCGCTCACCCCGGAGGGGATCCTGCGGCACGAGATCCGCGACCTGACGCCGCTGCCGTCGTACGTGTCCGGGCGGACGGCGCTGCTCGGCGACGCCGCGCACGCGATGACCCCGGACCTCGGGCAGGGCGCCTGCCAGGCGCTGATCGACGCGGTCGCGCTCGCCGACTGCGTACGCGACGCCGGGGACGTGCCGGCCGCGCTGCGCGCGTACGACGGGCGACGCCGGCGGCCCACGCAGCGGATCGCGGCCGGCGCGCGGTGGGCCGGGCGGCTGTCCGGCGTGCGGCGGCTGCTGCCGGTACGGGACGCGCTGCTGCGGCTGGCGCTGGCGGCCGGCCCGCCCGCGTGACCTGAGACACATCCGATACGAACCCGTTCCGTATCGAAACCGGCTCACCTACGCTCGGCAACGTTACGAGTCTGGCCCGTATCGTATTTCGAACGCGGGTGAACCGGGGGGAGAACGGCAGTGGAACCGCACGAGAACACCGGACACCCGAGGAGGTGGGCGATCCTCGGGGTGCTGGTGATCAGCCTCCTCGTGGTCGTCCTCGACAACACCATCCTCAACGTCGCGCTGCGCACCCTGGCCGACCCGGTGCACGGCCTCGGCGCCACCCAGGGCGAGCTGGAGTGGGCGATCAACTCCTACACGCTCGTCTTCGCCGGGCTGCTGTTCACCTTCGGCGTGCTCGGTGACCGGCTCGGCCGCCGCCGCTTCCTGATCCTCGGGCTGGCGCTGTTCGGCCTGTCCTCGCTGCTGTCCGCGTACGCGCAGGACCCGGGCCAGCTCATCGCGGCCCGCGCGCTGATGGGCGTCGGCGGCGCGGCCATCATGCCGGTGACACTCTCGATCATCTCCAACGTCTTCGACCCGCGCGAGCGCGCCAAGGCGATCGGCGTCTGGGCCGGCGCGGTCGGCCTCGCGGTGGCGATCGGCCCGGTGCTCGGCGGCGCGCTGCTGGAGCACTTCTGGTGGGGCTCGGTCTTCCTGATCAACGTGCCGGTGGTGGCGCTCGGCGTGGTGCTCGTCGCGGCCCTGGTCCCCGAGTCACGCGACCCGAAGCCCGGCCGGGTCGACCTGCTCGGCGTGCTGCTCTCGGTGGTCGGCCTGGTCGCGCTCACCTACGGCATCATCGACGGCGGCGAGCACGGCTTCGGCCGCCCGCAGGTGTGGGTCGCGGTGCTCGGCGGTCTCGCGGTGCTCGCCTGGTTCGTCGCCCACGAGCTGCGCAGCGACCACCCGTCGCTGGACGTACGGCTGTTCCGGGTGCCCCGCTTCGCCGCCCCGGTGGCCCTGGTCGGGCTGGTCTTCTTCGCCGCCATGGGCGTGATGTTCTTCGGCGCGTTCTACCTCCAGCTCGTCCGCGGCTACAGCCCGCTGGAGAGCGGCCTGCTGTTCCTGCCGTTCGCCGCAGCCCAGCTCATCTTCGCGCCGCGCAGCGCGGCGATGGTCCGCCGCTACGGCGGCCGGGCGGTCGCCGCCGTCGGGCTGCTGCTCACCACTGTGGCGCTCGCCGCGTTCGTCTTCATCGACGCGGACACCCCGATCTGGATCTTCTCGGCGCTCGGTTTCCTCCAGGGCGCCGGGATGGCCAACATCATGCCGCCGGCCACCGAGTCGATCATGTCGTCGCTGCCCCGGGAGAAGGCCGGCGTCGGTTCCGCAGTCAGCAACACCGTGCGCCAGGTGGCCGGCGCGCTCGGCGTGGCGGTGCTCGGCTCGGTGCTCTCCGCCGTCTACCGCGACCAGGTCGGCCCGGCGGTGGCGGCCCTGCCCGCCCCGGTGCGCGACGCGGCCCGCGAGTCGGTCTCCGGGGCGTACGCGGTCGCCGGCCGGCTCGGCCCCGACGCGCCGCGGCTGATCGACGCGGCGAACGACTCGTTCGTCTCGGCCATGCACTGGGCGGCGGGCGCCTCCGCGGTGGTGGCCGCGCTCGGCATCGTGATCGTGCTGCGCTGGATGCCGGGCCGGCCGGTCGTCGCCCCCGACGCGACGCCGGTCACCGACCGGGAGTTGGCCGGTACCGCGTAGGTTCGTGGACAATGTCTGACATGACTTCCACGGCGGATGCTCCGCGGTCGCCCGGGCGACCGCGGAGCACCCGCGCGGACGAGGCGATCGTCGACGCCACCCTCGACCTGCTGGCCGAGGGCAGCACCATAGAGTCGCTGTCCATCGAGGCGATCGCGGCCCGCGCCGGCGTCGGCAAGGCCACCATCTACCGCCGCTGGCCGGGCAAGGACGCGTTGCTGCTGGACGCGTTGCGCACGCTCAAGGGGCCCGCGCCCCGCACGGCCGGGCGCTCCGTCCGCGACGACCTGGTGCTGCTCGTCGGCGCCGTGGGCCAGCACACCGACCCCCGGGTCCGCAAGATCATGCCCTGCCTGGTGCCCGAGGTGAACCGCAGCTCGGCCCACCGGCAGGCGTACGAGGCGATCGTCGAGCCCCGGCGCGCGGCGCTGCGCGAGGTGCTGCGCCGCGGGATCGAGCAGGGCGAGCTGCGCGCCGACCTCGACGTCGAGGTGACCATGTCGCTGCTCACCGCGCCGATGCTCACCCAGCGGATGCTGCGCTGGCACCCCGAGCGTGACGAGCGGATGCTGCCCGAGCGGATCGTGGACACGGTCCTGGACGGTCTGCGCGTGCGCTGATCCCGGGTCGCCGTGCCCGGCCGCTCAGCGGCCGGGCGTGCGCAGGCGGTGCAGGCGCAGCGCGAGCTGCACCTCCAGCGCCCGCTCCGGGCGCTGCCAGTCCGCGCCGAGCAGGTGCCCGACCCGCTCCAGCCGCTGGGTGACCGTGTTGACGTGCACGTGCAGCTGCTCGGCGGCGCGAGCCAGGCTGCCGCCCACCCCGAAGTACGCCTCCAGCGTCTTCACCAGCGCGGTGCCCCGCCGGGCGTCGTAGTCCAGCACCGGCCCCACCGTGGTGGCGAGGAACCGGGCCACGTCCCGGTCCCCGGCGTCACCGACCGCGCCCAGCAGCAACCCGACGAACCCCAGCTCGGCGGTGCTCGCCCCCTGCCCGGCCCGGCCCAGCGCACCGAGCGCGGACAGGCAGCGCTCCGCCTCGGCGAACGTGACAGCGAGCGACGCCGGGCCGGTCGACGGCCCGCTCGCCCCGGCGGTCACCGGCCGGCCGGTCACCCGGGACAGGTCCCGCGCCACCGCGCGTGCCGCACCACCGGCGTCGTGGCCGGGCAGCATCAGCACCACCCGCCCGTCGCGCGCCGCGGCCAGGCCACCCCGGGTCGAGGCGTACGTGGTGGCCCAGGACAGCACCCGCTGCCGGGCCGAGCCGGTCTCGGCGAACGCGTCGTCACCGACCGCGACCAGCACGTGCGGGGCGTCCAGGTCCACCCCGATCCGGCGCGCCCGTGCCCGCAGCGCGTCGGCGTCGCGCAGCGGCCGGGCGATCAGGTCGTCCAGCAGCTCGCCGCGGACCCGTCCCTCCGCCTCGGCCACGGTCCGGCGGAACAGCAGCAGCAACGCGGTCACCAGCGCGGCGCGTTCCAGGATCCGCTGGTCGGCGTCGACCAGCTCGTCGTCCGGGCGCAGCACCAGCGCGCCCAGGTTCTCCGCACCGGCCACCACCGCCGCGTACCAGAGCGGGCCCCGGCGCACGCTGCGCCCCTCCGTACGCGACGCGGCCACCGCCTCCACGATGTCGGCCCGGTCCGGCTCCTCGATCTCACCGACCCGGGCCAGCCGCCGGCCCTCGGCGTCCAGCGCCAGCAGCGCGCCGCCGAGCACCTCGGTGACCGCCGCCGCCACGTCCTCCATCCCGCCGCCGCGCACCACCAGCGCGGTCATCCGGTCGTGCGCGGCGGCGGCACGCTCCACCGAGCTGCTGTGCGCCCGGATGGTGCTGTTCGCCGCCGACAGCTCCGCCAGCGCCGCACGGGTCTCGGCGAGCAGCCGCGCGGTGTCGATCGCCACCGCCGCGTGCGCCGCCAGCGACACCAGCAGCGACACCTCCTCGCGGGCGAACGGCCGGGCCGAGCGGTTCGCCGCGTACAGCACGCCGATCACGCTGGACCCCAGCCGCAGCGGCACGCCGAGGATGGCCACCAGGCCCTCCTCGCCCACCCCGCCGTCGATCTCCCCGGTGTGCCGGAACCGCTCGTCCTCCTGGTAGTTCGAGGTGACGTACGGGGTGCCGGTCTGCGCGACCAGCCCGCCCAGCCCGTCGCCCAGCTCCAGCCGCAGCCGCTGGAACCGGGCCGAGATCGAGCCGTCGGTGACCCGCATGTACGTGTCGCCGCGCTCGTCGTCGTTGAGCGTCATGTACGCCACGTCGGTGCCGAGCAGGATCCGCGCCCGGTGCACGATCGCGCGCAGCACGTCGTCCAGGTCGCGCAGGCCGGCCAGGTCGCTCGCGGTGTCGTACAGGCCGGACAGCTCGGTCTCCCGGCGGCGCCGGCGGGCCAGCAGCGCCCGTACCCGCAGCGCCACCACCTTCGCCTGCTCCAGCTCGGCCAGCCGTTCGGCGGGCAGGCCGGCGGCGCGCGCGGCCACCAGCGGGCCCTCGAACTCGACCGCGGCGGCCTCGCGCGCCAGCAGCTCCAGGAACTCGACCGGCGACGACATGACCGACATTGTGCGCGGGGCCACTAGTTCGCCGTCCAGCCCCCGTCGAGGGCGATCGAGGTGCCGGTGAGGAACGCGGCGGGCGGCGAGCACAGGTACGCCACCAGTTCGGCCACCTCCGCCGGCTCGATCAGCCGCTTGATCGCCGCCCGGGCCAGCATGATCTTCTCGACCACCTCGTCCTCGCCGATGCCGTGGGTGGCCGCCTGGTCGGCGATCTGGCTCTCCACCAGCGCGGTGCGCACGTACGCCGGGTTGATGCAGTTGGCGGTGACACCGTGCGCGGCGCCCTCCAGCGCGACCACCTTGGACAGGCCCTCCAGCGCGTGCTTGGCCGAGACGTACGCCGACTTGAACGGCGAGGCGCGCAGCCCGTGCACCGAGGAGATGTTCACGATCCGGCCCCAGCCGTTCGCGTACATCCGGGGCAGCGCGCGGCGGATCAGCAGGAACGGCGCCTCCACCATCACCCGCTGGATGTACTCGAAGCGCTCGACCGGGAAGTCCTGCACCGGCGCGACGTGTTGCAGGCCGGCGTTGTTGACCACGATGTCGGCGTCGACGTCGAGCGCGTCCACCGCCGCCGGGTCGGCCAGGTCGATCCCGACGGCCCGGCCGCCGGTCTCGGCGGCCACCGCCTCGGCCGCCGCCACGTCGCGGTCCAGCACCACCACCGTCGCGCCGGCCGCCGCCAGGCGCAGGGCGCAGGCCCGCCCGATGCCGCCGCCACCACCTGTGACCAGCGCGGTGCGACCGGTCAGGTCGACGTGTACGACGTGGGGGACCGCCACGGGTTCTGCCGTCATGGCGCATGAACGTACGAGCCGGGTGCCCCCCGGCACATGGGGCGGCGACACATACTCCACCGCCCGCGTGTGTGGTGCGCCGCGTCACCGCCCGCGCCCGGCGTGTCCGCCCGCCCCGCTGTCGGCGCGCACCAGTAGGGTGTGTCGAACACACGTACTGCTGGCGGCTCGGGGAGGAGGCGGCGTGCGCGTGCTGGGCGTCGACCCGGGGCTGACCCGGTGCGGGGTCGGCGTGGTCGAGGGCGTGCCGGGCCGCCCCTGCACGCTCGTGGCCTACTACGTGGTCTACACCGACCCCGAGGACGACCTCGCGCTGCGCCTGCTGCACCTGGACCGCTCGCTCACCGACCTGGTCGCCGAGCACCGGCCGGACGCGGTCGCGGTGGAGCGCGTGTTCAGCCAGCACAACGTCCGGACCGTGATGGGCACCGCCCAGGCCAGCGGCGTCGCGGTGCTCGCCGGGGCCCGGGCCGGGCTGCCGGTGACGACGTACACGCCGAGCGAGGTGAAGGCGGCGGTGACCGGCTCCGGCCAGGCCGACAAGAAGCAGATGACCACCATGGTCACCCGGCTGCTGCGGCTGCCCGAGCCGCCGAAGCCGGCCGACGCCGCCGACGCCCTGGCGCTGGCCATCTGCCACGTGTGGCGCGGCGGCACGAGGTCCAAGCTGGCCGCCGCCGCGCAACAGGCCCGACGAGGAGGGACGCGATGATCGCGAGCGTACGCGGCACGGTGACCGCCACCGGCCCGGATCACGCGGTGGTGGAGGTGGGCGGCATCGGCCTGGCCGTGCAGTGCGCCCCCGGCACGCTCGCCGACCTGCGCGTGGGCCAGCCCGCCCGGCTCGCCACCAGCCTGGTGGTCCGGGAGGACTCGCTCACCCTCTACGGCTTCGCCGACGACGACGCCAAGCACCTGTTCGAGCTGCTCCAGACCGCCAGCGGGGTCGGTCCCCGGCTGGCCCAGGCGGTGCTCGCCGTGCACACGCCGGACGCGGTCCGCAAGGCCATCGCCAACGCCGACACCGCGGCGCTGACCCGGGTGCCGGGCATCGGCAAGAAGGGCGCCGAGCGGCTGGTGCTGGAGCTGCGCGACCGGGTCGGCCCGGTGCCGGTGGGCGCCGACGGCGCGGCCGGGGTGACCGCCGGCGCCTGGCCGGAGCAGGTCCGTCAGGCGCTCGTCGGGCTCGGCTGGACGGCGGGCCAGGCCGAGCAGGCGGTGGCCGCGGTGGCGGAGACCGTCGACGGCGAGACCCCGCCGGTGCCGGTGCTGCTCAAGCAGGCCATCCGCCTCCTGGGCCGGACCCGATGACCGGAGAGAACCTGGTCTCGGCGTACGTGGACGACGCCGAGCGGGACGCCGAGGCGAGCGTCCGCCCGAAGCGGCTCGACGAGTTCATCGCCCAGCACCGCGTCCGCGACCAGCTCGACCTGCTGTTGCAGGGCGCGATGCGGCGCGGCTCCCCGCCCGACCACATCCTCCTGTCGGGCCCGCCTGGCCTCGGCAAGACGACCCTGGCCAACATCGTCGCCGCCGAGCTGGGCACCGGGATCCGGGTGACCAGCGGCCCGGCCATCGAGCGCTCCGGCGACCTGGCCGCGATCCTGACCAGCCTCGCCGAGGGCGACGTGCTGTTCATCGACGAGATCCACCGGATCGCCAAGCCGGCCGAGGAGCTGCTCTACAGCGCCATGGAGGACTTCCGGGTCGACGTGGTGGTCGGCAAGGGGCCGGGCGCCACCGCCATCCCGCTCGACGTGGAGCCGTTCACGCTCGTCGGCGCCACCACCCGGTCCGGCCTGCTCACCGGCCCGATGCGCGACCGGTTCGGCTTCGTCGCGCACCTCGACTTCTACGCGCCGGCCGACCTGGAGACGCTGCTGCACCGGTCGGCCCGGATCCTCGGGGTGCCGATCACCGCGGACGGCGCGGCGGAGGTCGCCGGCCGGTCCCGGGGCACTCCGCGTATCGCGAACCGGCTGCTGCGCCGCGTCCGCGACTACGCCGAGGTCCGCGCCGACGGCGTGGTCACGCTGGAGACGGCGCGGGCCGCGCTGACCGTCTACGACGTGGACGCGCTGGGCCTGGACCGGCTCGACCGGGCGGTGCTGACCGCGCTGGTCGACTCGTTCCGGGGCGGCCCGGTGGGCCTGTCCACGCTCGCCGTGGCGGTGGGGGAGCAGCCGGACACGGTCGAGGAGGTCTGCGAGCCGTTCCTGGTCCGGGCCGGGCTGCTGGCCCGTACGCCGCGCGGGCGGGTGGCCACCGAGGCCGCCTGGCGCCATCTGGGCCGTACGCCCCCGAATGGTACATTTGGTACGGATGCCCCTCCGGGGCCCGATCTGTTCTCGGTGCAGACCGACCAGCCGTGATCCGTTCGTGATCTGTGCCGCATTCGGTCTTCTCAGGAGCAGGGACTAGACTTCGCCGCGGTTTGTACAGGACGTGAGAATCCGCTTCCGCTGCGGCGCCCTCCGGCGCCGGGGTGGAGGCCAACCGGAAGGTCTACACCGTGCTTTACGCAGCAGCGAGTGGCGGGGGAGCCGGCAGTCTGACGCCGATCCTCATGATCGCTCTGCTTTTCGTCGTCATGTACTTCATGATGATCCGTCCGCAGCAGAAGCGCCGCCGCGAGGCCGAGCAGATGCAGGCCGCTCTCGCCCCGGGCGACGAGGTGGTCACCATCGGCGGCCTGCACGGCACGGTCACCGCGGTCGAGGACGAGACGGTCCTGCTCGAGGTCGCCCCGGGCGTGCAGACCCGGTACGCCCGTCCCGCCGTCGCGCGGGTGATCAAGCGCTCCGAGGCGCCGGCGGCCGAGACGATCACCGAGGAAGCCGAGCCGGTCAAGGAGTGACCACCCGTCCCGGACGGGGCAGCGGATTCATCCGTACAAGTGGATAGTTGGGGTCGGCGCGCGGCGCCGGCATCCGGCCGGGCCGTGCGGCGCCCCCGCGCCGCGCTCCAGCCGGCGTGCCGTCCTCCGGTGCCGACCCGCCGGAGCAGTCGGGCGGACACCCCCGGCCCGACAGTTGTCGCCGCCGTGGAAGCGGCGCGACCGTACAGGGAGACAGGACAGCCGTGGCACCACCTCAGGGACAGATGCGGCCCGGACGGCAGCTCGCCGTGCTCGGGCTCATCTTCGTCGTCCTCTATCTATTGGTGTTCTTCTCGGGCGGCGCCAGCGGCGGCTGGAAGGACCGGTTGGAGCCGCGGCTCGGCCTGGACCTCGTCGGCGGCACCCGGCTGACGCTCGAGGCCACCAACACGGTGGACGGCAAGCCCCCGACCGCCGACAACCTCGAGGAGGCCCGGCAGATCATCGAGAGCCGGGTCAACGCGTACGGCGTGGCCGAGGCCGAGGTGGTCACCGAGGGCAACCGCAACATCGTCATCTCCCTGCCCGGCCAGAACCGCGACCTCACCGACGTCGGTGAGGCCGCCGAGCTGCGCTTCCGCAAGGTGCTCAAGGCCACCGACGGCAGCGGCGCCGCGGCCGCTCCCGCGCCGACGCCCAGCGCCACCCCGTCCGGAGCCGCCACCCCGTCGGGCAGCGCGTCGCCGAAGGCGAGCACGAGCCCCAAGGTGAGCGGGTCGCCGAGCGCCGGCGGCCAGGGCGGCATGGCCCCCACGCCGAGCGCCAGCGCCTCCGCGTCCCCGTCGGCCTCGCCGAGCGCCGCCGCGCCGAGCCCGAGCGCCAGCGCCGAGCCGGTGCCACAGAGCATCGAGCAGCAGCGCAAGGCCGTCGAGCAGAAGGTCGGCGCGGCCGCCTGGGCCGCCGCCTCGGGCTTGCAGGCCCCGGCGGACCTGACCACCGACCCGTCGCTGGCGGACAAGCTCAAGCCCTTCGGCGCGCTCACCCCGCAGGAGATCGCCGTCCTGCCGGTGGAGATGCAGTTCAACGTCCCGACCATCACCTGCGCCCAGCTCGACAAGCGGCCCGCCGCCTCGATCAAGGACGAGAAGCAGAAGGCGGTCGCCTGCGAGTCCGGCGCGAAGTACCTGCTGGACGTGGCGAAGGTGCTCGGCACCGACGTCAAGAACGCCTCCGCCCAGCTCGACCAGACCAGCTCCTGGGTGGTCAGCCTCAACTTCACCGGCGGCGGCCAGGAGAAGTGGACCGCGCTGACCCGCGAGGCGTTCAACAACGAGGGCCAGGCCTGCGACCAGACCGCGCTCGGCCAGGACGGCAAGTGCCGCGTCGCCGTGGTGCTGGACAACGAGATCGTCTCGTCGCCGGAGATCCAGGGCGTGCTGACCGGTGACTCGCAGATCACCGGCAGCTTCGACAACAAGGCCGCGAACGCGCTCGCCAGCCAGCTGCGCTACGGCGCGCTGCCGGTGACGTTCGAGCCGCAGGAGCAGCAGAACGTCACCGCGACGCTCGGCGACAGCCACCTCAAGGCGGGTCTGCTGGCGGCCGGCATCGGCATGCTGCTGGTCATCATCTACTCGTTCTTCTACTACCGGCTGCTCGGCTCGGTCATCTTCCTGAGCCTGGTGCTCTCCGCGCTGCTGGTGTTCGGCGCGCTCGTGGTGCTCGGCCGGTCGATCGGCTTCACGCTCACGCTCGCCGGCATCGCCGGCATGATCGTCTCGCTGGGCGTCGCGGCGGACTCGTTCGTCATCTACTTCGAACGACTGAAAGACGAGATCCGGGAGGGCCGCAGTCCACGCAGCGCGGTGCCGCGCGCCTGGATCCGGGCCCGCCGGACGATCATCTCGGCCAACGCCATCACGCTGATGTCGGCAGTGGTGCTCTACATCGTGTCCGTCGGCGCGGTGAAGGGCTTCGCCTTCGCGCTCGGCCTGGCGACCGTGCTCGACCTGGTCGTCGTGTTCCTCTTCCGCCACCCGATCATGACGATGTTCGCCCGTACCCGGGCGTTCCTGTCGCCGCGGGTCAGCGGTCTGGGCCGGGCGCTGCCGGCCCGGTCGGCCGAGCCGGGCAACGCCCGCAACCCGCGTGTGAAGGAGGCCTGAGATGGCTAAGAGCGGTCTGGCCGCCCGGCTCTACCGGGGTGAGGCGGATCTCAACATCGTCGGGCGGCGCAAGCTGTGGTTCGGCGTGGCCGGCGTGCTCGTGCTGATCGCCGTGCTGAGTCTCGCGATCAGCGGCTTCAAGCTGGGCATCGAGTTCGCGGGCGGCAACTCGTTCCAGGTGCCGGCCAGCGTCGGCACGCTGGACCAGGCCGAGCGGACCGTCGACGACGTGCTGGCCGACGAGGCGCCGGGCGTCGAGGTGGTCAGCGCGCAGAAGGTCGGCGGCACCAGCGGCGAGTTCTACGAGATGCGCACCGGCCAGCTCTCCGCCGAGCAGGCCAACGCGGCCAAGACCGCGATGGCGCAGGAGTTCGGCATCCCGGCCGACCAGATCAGCGGCAGCCAGGTCTCCGAGGCCTGGGGCAGCCAGGTCACCTCGCGCGCCTTCCTCGGCCTGGTGATCTTCATCGCGGTGGTGTCGATCTACCTGGTGCTGCGCTTCGAGTGGCGGATGGCGGCCGCCGCGATCGTCTCGCTGCTGACCAACCTGGCCCTGACCGCCGGCATCTACTCGATCGTCGGCTTCGAGGTCACCCCGTCGACGATCATCGGCTTCCTCACGATCCTGGGCTTCGCGCTCTACGACGTGGTGGTGGTCTTCGACAAGGTGCAGGAGAACACGCGCGGCATCACCGCGAACAACAACGTCACCTACGGCGAGGCGTCCAACCTGGCGCTCAACCAGAGCCTCATGCGGTCGCTGAACACCTCGGTGGTGGCGCTGCTGCCGGTCGGCGGCCTGCTCTTCATCGGCGCCGGCCTGCTCGGCGCGGGCACGCTGAAGGACCTCGGCCTGGTGCTGTTCGTCGGTATGGCGGTGGCGTTCCTGACCTCGATCCTGCTGGCCACGCCGCTGCTGGTGCTGCTGAAGAACATGGACCCGCGGATCAGCGCCCACAACAAGCGGGTGCTGTCCCGCCGGGCCGCGCTCGCCCGGGGTGAGATCACGCCGAAGGGCCCGCGTACCGCAGCGCCGGCCGCCGACGCGCCGATCGACCCGGACGCGGCCGCGCTGGCCGGCGCCGCACCCAAGGTGGGCGCCCGGCCCGCGGGCAAGCGCCCCAGCGGCGCCCGCGGCGGCCGTCCCGCCGGTGGCGGCGGCAACCGGCCCGGCGGCAAGCGCCGCTGACCGCAGGGCCGGACGGAATCGGTCCGACGGCGTCCGTCATGCTGATGTCACGGCATGACGGACGCCGTCGTCGTTTCGAGAGGACATGGGACGCACCGTGACGGAGACCCACACCGCAGGGGTACGCGGAGACAGCGGCCCGGAGGTCGCCCAGCTCGTCGCCAGCCGGCTGCTGGACGTGCCGGACTTCCCCAAGCCGGGTGTCGTGTTCAAGGACCTGATGCCGCTGTTCGCCGACGGTGAGGCGTTCCGGGCGGTGATCGACGGCATCATCGCGTACCACGGGCGGGACTCGTTCGACACGGTCGCCGGCATCGAGGCGCGCGGGTTCGTGCTGGCGGCGGCGGTCGCGTACGCCACCGGCGTCGGCGTGGTGCCGGTGCGCAAGGCCGGCAAGCTGCCCCGGGCCACCCACTCGGCCTCCTACGCGCTGGAGTACGGCGAGGCGACGCTGGAGGTGCATCAGGACGCGTTCACCGCCGGTCACCGGGTGCTGGTGCTCGACGACGTGCTCGCCACCGGCGGGACCGCCGAGGCCACGCTCGACCTGGTGGAACGGGCCGGCGGGACGGTGGCCGGGTTCACCGTGCTGCTGGAGCTGGGCTTCCTCGAGGGCCGCAAGCGGCTGGCGCAGCGCCCGGTCCATGCCCTGTTGACTGTTTGACCGGGCCGGACCGTCGGGCCGGTCGGCGCCGACCGGCCGGGGGAGCGGTGGCGTACCCTGCGTACGGGTAGCATTGCCCTTTGCCCGACCCGGCCGAGATCTCCGGGGCGGCGAAGGCGCCGGGGCCCGGCCCCGGCGACCGCGTGGAACAACACCGGCCCCCGGGCCGGTTGAACCAGACGTCGGCCGGACGGCCGGCGCATCCCGGCGAGCGGTGAGGAGGCCGGTGTCCCACGATGTCGTCCCTCCGGTGGAGGGCACGGTGCACCCGACAGGCGACGCGGACGGCTCGGTGACCGAGCGCAGCGGCAACCCGCCGGCCCGGGCGACCGGCGCCACCGGCGGCGCGTCCGACGCGACGGCCGACGGCGGGGCGGTCGTGGTGCCGTTCCCGACCGAGGGTTCCACCGAGTCCACGCCCGGCAGCGGTTTCGCCCTCTCCAACGCGCCCACCGGCCGGCGGGTACGCGCCCGGCTGGCCCGGTTCAACGCGCCCTGGCAGACCTCGCAGGTCAGCGAGGTGCTGGAGCCGCTGATCGCGACGCACCGGGAGAACCACCCCAAGGCCGACGCGCGGCTGCTCCAGCGCGCCTTCGACACGGCCGCGCGGTGGCACTCGGGGCAGTACCGCAAGTCCGGCGACCCCTACATCACGCACCCGCTCGCGGTGGCGACCATCCTGGCGAACCTGGGCATGGACACCACCACGCTGGTCGCGGCGCTGCTGCACGACACCATCGAGGACACGGAATACACGCTCGACCAGATGCGCGCCGACTTCGGCGGTGAGGTCGCGCTGCTCGTCGACGGCGTCACCAAGCTCGACAAGGTCAAGCTCGGCGACGCGGCGAAGGCCGAGACCATCCGCAAGATGGTCGTCGCGATGGCGAAGGATCCCCGGGTCCTGGTGATCAAGCTGGCCGACCGGCTGCACAACATGCGGACCCTGACCTTCCTGCCCCGCCCGAAGCAGGAGCAGAAGGCCAAGGAGACGCTGGAGATCCTGGCCCCGCTGGCGCACCGCCTCGGTATGAACACGATCAAGTGGGAGCTGGAGGATCTGGCCTTCGGCACGCTGTTCCCGAAGCGGTTCGAGGAGATCAACCGGCTGATCGGGGAGCACCAGCCGCAGCGCGAGGCGCTGCTGCGCCAGGTGACCCAGAAGGTGTCCACCGACCTGAAGGCCGCCAAGATCAAGGCGGAGACGACCGGGCGGCCGAAGCACCTCTACTCGATCTACCAGAAGATGATCGTGCGGGGGCGCGACTTCAACGACATCTACGACCTGGTGGGTGTGCGGATCCTGGTCGACACGGTTCGTGACTGCTACGCGGCGCTGGGGGTCATCCACGCCAACTGGCAGCCGGTGCCGGGCCGGTTCAAGGACTACATCGCCATGCCCAAGTTCAACATGTACCAGTCGTTGCACACGACTGTCATCGGGCCCACCGGCAAGCCGGTGGAGATGCAGATCCGCACGTACGCGATGCACCGCACCGCCGAGTTCGGCATCGCCGCGCACTGGAAGTACAAGGAGCACAAGGGCACCCCGGTGGTGGGTCCGCCGGCGCACATCGACGAGATGACGTGGCTGCGGCAGCTGCTGGACTGGCAGCGCGAGGCGGCCGACCCGAGCGAGTTCCTGGACGCGCTGCGGTTCGACCTGTCCAGCCAGGAGGTGTACGTCTTCACGCCCAAGGGCGACGTCATCCCGCTGCCGACCGGGTCGACGCCTGTCGACTTCGCGTACGCGGTGCACACCGAGGTCGGGCACAAGTGCATCGGCGCGCGGGTCAACGGCAAGCTGGTGCCGCTGGAGTCGACGCTGTCCAACGGCGACGTGATCGAGATCTTCACGTCGAAGTCCGACACGGCCGGTCCCACGCAGGACTGGCTGGGCTTCGTCAAGAGCCCGCGGGCGCGTACGAAGATCCGCCAGTACTTCAACAAGGAGCGGCGCGAGGAGGCGATCGAGGCCGGCAAGGACGCGATCGTCAAGGCGATGCGCAAGCAGGGCATGCCGCTGCAGCGGATGCTCACCTCGGACGCGCTGATGGCGATCGCCCGGGACCTGCACCTGGCCGACGTGGCCTCGCTGTACGCGGCGGTCGGCGACAGCCAGGTCTCCGCGCAGTCGGTCGTGCAGAAGCTGATGGCGTCCTACGGCGGCGAGGAGGGCGCGGCGGAGGACATCGCCGAGACCGCCGTCGCCACCCGGCCGCCGCGCAGCCGGCAGAGCAGCGCCGACCCGGGCGTGGTGGTCCGCGGCGTCAGCGACGTCTGGATCAAGCTGGCCCGCTGCTGCACGCCCGTACCGCCGGACTCGGTGTTCGGGTTCGTCACCCGCTCCGGCGGGGTCAGCGTGCACCGGGACGACTGCGCCAACGCCGAGGACCTGCGCGCCCAGCCCGAGCGGGTGGTCGAGGTGAGCTGGAAGCTCACGTCCGCCTCCACGTTCCTGGTCGCCATCCAGGTCGAGGCGCTGGACCGGCACAAGCTGCTCGCCGACGTGACGCGGGTGCTCTCCGAGGAGCGGGTCAACATCCTCTCCGCGACCGTCACCACCACCCGCGACCGGGTGGCGGTGAGCCGGTTCAGCTTCGAGATGGCCGACCCGAAGCACCTCGGCCACCTGCTGGCCGCCGTGCGGAAGGTCGACGGCGTGTTCGACGCGTACCGGGTCACCTCGGGGGCCTGACCCACAGGCGCACGCGAAAGCGCCCGCCGGCTGCGATCAGCCGGCGGGCGCTTCGTCGTCGTGCGGGTGCGGTCAGCCGCCCTCGACCGGGCTCATCGTCACCTTGGTCATGGTGATCTCCTTCTTCGGGTGACCACCGCCGGCCTGCTTGGCGAACGCGCCGTCGTCACCGGCCGTGGCGACCTGCTTCACCACGTCCATGCCACCGGTGATGGTGCCCAGCACCGTGTAGTTCGGGTCGAGCGGCGAGTCGCCGTACACGATGAAGAACTGGCTGCCGGTGCTGCCCGGCTGGCCGGAGTTGGCCATCGCGATGACACCCTCCGGGTACGGCGGGCGCTTGTCGGTGGGGAGGTTCTCCTCGGCCAGGTTGTACGACGGGCCGCCGGTGCCGTCGGTGTCCCGCCAGCCCTTGCCGGTGGCGCTCGGGTCGCCGCACTGGAGCACCTTGATGCCCTCGGTGACCAGCCGGTGGCACTTGGTGTTGTCGAAGAAGCCCTTGCTGGCCAGGTGCGTGAAGCTGCCGGCGGTGCAGGGCACCTTGGCGCGGTCGATCTTGGCGGTGATCGGGCCCAGGTTGGTGTCGATCGTCATCGTCTGGGAGCCCTTGCCGGCCTGCTGGGCCGGCGGCAGGCCGACGTCCTTGATCTGCGGCGGCCGGCCCTCCTTGGGCACCTCCGTGTACGCGCACTGCACGGCGTCGGCTCCGGCGGCGGTGCCGCCCTGCTTCTCGTCGTCGTCGCCGAGCGCGGCGACGAGCCAGACCGTGCCGGCCACGACGAGCACCAGCACCGCCGCGGCCCCGACGATCGCCTGGGTCTGCCGGCGCTTGCGGGCCCGGCCGGCCCGTTCCGCCATCTCCCGCTCGAGCTTGGCCCGCGCCGCCGCGCGCTGGCGGTCTCTGGTGGACGTCACGGTCACTCCTCACCTGCTGCGTATGGGGTCGGCGCGCGCGCCGCCGGGTCACGTGTGGGTCACCGGCGGCGGGCCGCCGGATCGGGTTGTCGGGTCAGCCCGCGCTGGCGCTGGGCGAGGGCGCGGGGCTTTCGGCCGGCGCCGCGCCGGGCTCGCCGACTGTGACGCTCTGGACCAGCACCTGCGTCTTCGGCTTGACCTTGGCGCCGTTGCCATTGTCCACCGTCGGCATGGCGCCGATCTTCTCCACCACGTCGAGCCCGCCGGTGACCTTGCCGACCACCGAGTAGGCCGGCTTGGCCGGGCTGGCGTCCTTGAAGAAGATCAGGAACTGGCTGCTGTTGCTGCCGGGCGGGTTGCCGATCATGGCGACCGTGCCCTTCGGGTACGTCGGGGCCTGCCCGGGCGCCGGCGAGGCCGACGGGCTGGGCTCCGCCGCTGCCGGGACGTTCTCGTCGTAGAACGAGTAGGTCGGGCCGCCGAGCCCGGTGCCGGTCGGGTCACCGCAGCGCAGCGCGCCCTCGGCGGTGATCTCGTGGCAGGTGGTGTTGTCGAAGAACGACCGGCCGGCCAGGTAGCTCAGGCTCGCCGCGCCGCACGGTGCGTCGGTCTGGTCCAGCTCGACGGTGATCGGCCCACCCTGGTTGGTGGTGATCGTCATCGGGCGGGTGCCCGAGGTCGGCAGGCCCGTGGTGGGCGGCTGGCCGACGTCCTTGAGGTTGGTGTTGACGGCACCGTCCTCCGCGGTCCAGAGGCAGACGTCCTCGGCGGCCTTCTTCTCCGGCTCGGAGTCGAACGCGCCGAGTGCCCAGGCCGACCCGGCCACGATCAGCACGAGCACCACCGCGGCACCCACACCGGCCCGGATCTGCCGGCGGCGCTTCGCGACCGCCGCCCGCCGGGCGAGCTGCCGGTCGAGCTTGGCGCGCGCCAGTTTGCGCTGCCGGTCCCTGCTGGAAGCCACGTGCGCTCCCCTTCCTCTGCCTGATCGCCGCCGGCGCCGGGCGCCGTCCGCCGTTCCGATCGGGGTGCGCCACGCCACACGCCCGCCAGAGTGTACGGGTAGCGACTGTGAAAGTGGTGTACGAGGTCCGGTCATCTCAGCCCGGCCGGGGCGGACGGGGCCGGTGGCGGACGGAATCCGTTCGCCGCTGCGACTAGGCTGCAGGCAGACGACGACCGGACGGAAAGGGGAGCGACGTGCTCGTGGCCGGCTTTCCCGCGGACGCCTTCGGCACCAACTGCTATGTGGTGGCGACCGGGCCGGGGGAGCAGTGCGTGGTGGTCGACCCCGGCATCGGGGTGCTCGACCGGCTCGACGCCGTGCTCGCCGAGCACCGCCTGCACCCGGCCGCCGTGCTGCTCACCCACGGCCACCTGGACCACACCTTCTCCGTCGCCCCGGTCTGCGGCGCGCGGGGCATCCCCGCCTACGTCCACCCGGACGACCGGGAACTGCTGGCCGACCCGAGCAAGGCGCTGTCGATGGACCTGACCGAGCTGTTCGGCGGCCGGTTGCCGTACGCGGAGCCGGACGACGTGGCCGAGCTGACCGACGGCGCGACGCTGTCGCTGGCCGGGTTGGAGATCACCGTCGACCACGCCCCCGGCCATACCGGCGGGTCGGTGCTGTTCCGGTTGCCCGGCGCCGGCTCGCCCTGGGAGGCGGAGCAGATCTGCCTCTCCGGTGACGTGCTGTTCGCCGGCTCGATCGGCCGCACCGACCTGCCGGGCGGCAGCATGCCCCGGATGCTGTCCAGCCTGCGGGAGAAGGTGCTCCCGCTGGCCGACGACACGGTCGTCCTGCCCGGCCACGGCCCCGCGACCACGATCGGCCGCGAGCGCGCGACCAACCCGTACCTCGTCGAGGTGGCGGGCACCGGCGGCGCGCGCCCGGCCGCGCCCACCCGAGGCCTCTAGACCCTCACCCGCGCCCGCGCGGGTTCTCAAGGAGTTCGTGATGAGCAAGCCCACGCCCATTTCCGGCTTCCCCGAGTGGACGCCGGCGCAGCGGATGATCGAGCAGTTCGTGCTCGACCGGATCCGCGCCACGTTCGAGCTGTACGGCTTCGCCCCGCTGGAGACCCGTTCGGTCGAGCCGTTGGACCAGCTCCTGCGCAAGGGGGAGACCTCCAAGGAGGTCTACCTGCTGCGCCGGTTGCAGGCCGACACCGACGGTCCGGCCGGTGACGACGCGCTCGGCCTGCACTTCGACCTGACCGTGCCGTTCGCCCGCTACGTGCTGGAGAATGCCGGCAAGCTCCAGTTCCCGTTCCGCCGCTACCAGATCCAGAAGGTGTGGCGGGGTGAGCGCCCGCAGGAGGGCCGCTACCGGGAGTTCCTCCAGGCCGACATCGACATCGTCGACCGGGACACCCTGCCGGCCCACTACGAGGCCGAGATGCCGCTGGTCATCGGTGACGCGCTGCGGTCGCTGCCGATCCCGCCGGTGCGTATCCAGGTCAACAACCGCAAGATCTGCGAGGGGTTCTACCGGGGCGTCGGGCTGACCGACACGGAGGCGGCGCTGCGCGCCGTCGACAAGCTCGACAAGATCGGCCCGGCCGGGGTGACGGAACTGCTGGCGAGCACCGCCGGGGCGAGCGAGGCGCAGGCCAAGGCCGTGCTGTCGCTGGCCGAGATCTCCGCGCCGGACGCCTCCTTCGCCGACGCGGTGCGCGACCTCGGGGTGAGCGACCCGCTGCTGGACGAGGGCGTCGCGGAGCTGACCGCCGTGGTGGAGACCGCCGCCGCGCACGCGCCCGGCCTCTGCGTGGCCGACCTGCGCATCGCGCGGGGCCTGGACTACTACACGGGTACGGTCTACGAGACGCAGATGATCGGCTACGAGCGGTTCGGCTCGATCTGCTCCGGCGGCCGGTACGACAACCTGGCCAGCTCCGGCAACGTCCGGTTCCCCGGCGTGGGCATCTCGATCGGCGTGACCCGGCTGCTCGGCCTGTTGTTCGGCGCGGAGGCGCTGTCGGTGTCCCGTTCGGTGCCGACCTGCGTGCTGGTGGCGGTGACCGCCGAGGAGGACCGGGCGGCCAGCGACGCGGTCGCGGCGGCGCTGCGGTCGCGGGGTGTGCCCACCGAGGTGTCCCCGTCGGCGGCCAAGTTCGGCAAGCAGATCCGGTACGCCGAGCGGCGCGGCATCCCGTACGTCTGGTTCCCCGGCGCGGAGGGCGACGAGGTCAAGGACATCCGTTCCGGCGAGCAGGTGCCGGCCGCTGCGGGGGAGTGGACGCCACCCCGGGCGGACCTGAAGCCGCTGGTCGGCCCGGCGGGCACTGGCGCCTGAAGACGTTTCGACCTACGGTGGCGTAAGTTACGCCACCGTAGGGAGAACGTCGTGACCGTGCTCAGCCAGACTGCTCTGCTCACCGAACTCGAGCCGGTGGTCGAGAAGAACCTCGACCGCCACCTGTCGCTGGCCAAGGAGTGGTTCCCGCACGAGTACGTGCCGTGGAGCGAGGGCCGCACCTTCGACGGCCCGCTGGGCGGCGAGGCGTGGTCGCCGGAGGACTCGACGCTGCCCGAGGTGGCCCGGACCGCGCTGATCGTCAACCTGCTCACCGAGGACAACCTGCCGTCGTACCACCACGAGATCGCCACCCTGTTCGGGCGCGACGGCGCGTGGGGCACCTGGGTGCACCGGTGGACGGCGGAGGAGGGGCGGCACGGCACGGCGATCCGCGACTACCTCACTGTGACGCGGGCGGTGGACCCGGTGGCGCTGGAGCGGGCCCGCATGGTGCACATGTCGGCCGGTTACCAGAACGTGCACGACCAGGAGATGCTGCACTCGCTGGCGTACGTGTCGTTCCAGGAGTTGGCCACCCGCATCTCGCACCGCAACACGGGCCGGGCCACCGGCGACCCGATGTGCGAGGCGCTGCTGGCCCGGGTCGCCGCGGACGAGAACCTGCACATGGTCTTCTACCGCAACCTGCTCGGCGCGGCGTTCGAGCTGGCCCCGTCGCAGGCGATGCGTGCCGTCGCCGACGTGCTCGCCAACTTCCAGATGCCGGGTGTCGGCATCGACGGCTTCGCCCGCAAGTCGGTGGCGATCGCGCTGGCCGGGATCTACGACCTGCGCCAGCACCGCGACGAGGTGGTGATGCCGGTGCTGCGCCAGTGGAACCTGTTCGACGTGACCGGCCTGAACGCCGACGGCGAGGCCGCCCGCGACCAGATCGCCGCCCACCTGGACACCCTGGAGACCCAGGCGTCCCGCTTCGAGGAGCGCCGCGCCGCCCGAGCCGCCCGCG
>NZ_RCVK01000280.1:0-28582 GCF_003667485.1 Micromonospora sp. BL1 | reverse complement strand
GGGTTGACCCTCGACCCGGTGGAGGGCCCAGGATTGCGGGTGTGTTCGTCCACAGCTCGTACCCGTTGTCCACAGCCCCTGTGTCACAGGCGGTGGACAACCACGCTTCGCACCCGGCCGGTTACCCACAGACTGTGGACAACTCCTGGGGACGACGCTGTGGATGCCTGGGGATGACGATCACGTTGTCCCCAGACAGCGGTGCGCCTGTGGGCGGGCTGTTGAAGGTTCTGGGGATGACGGCTGTGGAGCCGGCCGGCGTTGTCCACAGCGCTGGGGAGAAAACCGGTGGATTACCGGTGGACAACCGGTGGACAGCCGTGGAAAACCCGGCGGCCGGCGAGGGCTGTGGACCGGGACACGAGTTTTACCCCTGGTTCTCCACAGCCAAACCACCGGTGGATAACGTGTCTGACCTGCGCGGACGCCGGTTCTCCACAGTTTGCACAGGTGCGATGAAGACGATGAGTTATCTCTTCTAAACAACAAAAACCAATCATCACCGTTGGACTTCCTGTGGATCGGGCCGAAGCACTGCCGTCGGCAGTCGCCCCGGCACCTGGATCCACGGGGTCGGGCGCACAGCCGATGCCCCAGCGCCTTAAGGTGCGATGGGTACCCGCACGGTCGGGCGGGACGGGTGGCAGCGGTCGGCATGAGAGAGTTGTCGCTGACGTCGACGCGGAGGCATTGATGAAGTTCCGAGTGGAGCGCGACGCGCTCGCCGAGGCGGTCGCGTGGACCGCCAAGAGCCTGCCCAACCGACCCTCCGTACCGGTGCTGGCCGGGGTGATGCTCCGGGTGACCGACGGCAACCTCCAGGTCTCCGGCTTCGACTACGAGGTCTCCAGCCAGGTGACCGTCGAGGTGCAGGGTGACGCGGACGGCGCCGCCCTGGTCTCCGGCCGCCTGCTCGCCGAGATCACCAAGGCCCTGCCGGCCAAGCCGGTGGACATCGCCGCCGTCGGCGCCCACCTCGAACTGGTTTGCGGCAGCGCCCGGTTCACGCTGCCCACCATGCCGGTGGAGGACTACCCGACGCTGCCGGAGATGCCGGAGAGCGCCGGCACCGTCGACGCCGCCGCCTTCGCCTCCGCCGTGGCCCAGGTGGCAGTCGCCGCGGGCCGCGACGAGACGCTGCCGATGATGACCGGCGTCCGGATCGAGCTGAGCGGCAGCACGATCGCCATGCTGGCGACCGACCGCTACCGTCTCGCGCTGCGCGAGATGGAGTGGAACCCGGACGACCCGGAGATCAGCCTCAACGCCCTGGTGCCGGCCCGTACGCTGCACGACACCGCGAAGGCGCTGGGCCCGCTCGGCGGCCACGTCACCATGGCCCTGTCGTCCAGCAAGGCCGGCGAGGGCATGATCGGCTTCTCCGGCGGCACCCGCCGGACCACCAGCCGGCTGCTCGACGGCGCCAACTACCCGCCGGTGCGCTCGCTGTTCCCGGCCGACCACAACGCCGAGGCCCGCGTCGCCGTCGCCGCGCTCATCGAGGTGGTCAAGCGCGTCGCGCTGGTCGCCGAGCGCACCACCCCGGTCCTGCTCAGCTTCAGCGCCGACGGTCTCGTGGTCGAGGCGGGCGGCACCGAGGAGGCCCGGGCCAGCGAGGCCATGGAGGCCACCTTCAGCGGTGAGCCGCTGACCATCGGGTTCAACCCGCAGTACCTCATCGACGGTCTGGCCAACCTGGGCGCGCAGCACGCCCTGCTCCGGTTCGTCGACGCGTTCAAGCCCGCGGTCATCTCCCCGGCCGGCGAGGATGGCGAGGTCATCCCGGGGTACCGGTACCTCATCATGCCGATCCGCGTGTCCCGCTGATCGCAGGCAGCACGACCCCGACGTACGGAGGTAGGAGCAGATGCAGCTCGGCCTGGTAGGACTCGGCCGCATGGGCGGCAACATGCGGGAGCGGTTGCGCGCCGCCGGGCACGAGGTGGTCGGCTACGACCGCAACCCGGAGATCAGCGACGCCGCGAGCCTGGCCGAGCTTGCCGAGAAGCTCCAGTCGCCCCGCGCGGTCTGGGTCATGGTTCCGGCCGGCGTCACCGACGCCACCATCGACGAGCTCGCCGGTGTGCTCGGCGAGGGCGACATCATCATCGACGGCGGCAACTCCCGGTTCAGCGACGACGCCCCGCGCGCCGAGCGGCTGAACGAGCAGGGCATCGGCTACATCGACGTCGGCGTCTCCGGCGGCGTCTGGGGCCGGCAGAACGGGTACGCGCTGATGGTCGGCGGTGCGCAGGAGCACGTCGAGCGCCTGATGCCGATCTTCGAGGCGCTCAAGCCCGAGGGCGAGTTCGGCTTCGTGCACGCCGGCCCGGTCGGCGCCGGCCACTACGCCAAGATGGTGCACAACGGCATCGAGTACGGCCTGATGCACGCCTACGCCGAGGGCTACGAGCTGCTGGCCGCCTCCGAGCTGGTGACGAACGTCCCCGGCGTGTTCAAGTCGTGGCGCGAGGGCACCGTGGTCCGGTCCTGGCTGCTCGACCTGCTGGACCGGGCGCTCGACGAGGACCCGGAACTGGCCGAGCTGAGCGGCTACACCGAGGACACCGGCGAGGGCCGCTGGACCGTGGACGAGGCGGTCCGGCTCGCCGTGCCGCTCAACGTCATCACCGCGTCGCTCTTCGCCCGGTTCGCCTCCCGGCAGGACGACTCGCCCGCGATGAAGGCCGTCGCCGCGCTGCGCCAGCAGTTCGGCGGCCACGCCGTCCACAAGCGCTGACCGGTATCCACAGGCTGTGTACGTCCGCCGGCTCGAACTGGTCGACTTCCGCTCCTACGAGCGGGTCGGCGTCGACCTGGAGCCGGGTCCGAACGTGCTCGTCGGCGCCAACGGCGTCGGCAAGACCAACCTGGTCGAGGCGCTCGGCTACGTGGCGACCCTGGACTCGCACCGGGTCGCCACGGATGCCCCGCTGGTGCGGATGGGCGCCACCTCGGCGGTGATCCGCTGCGCCGTGGTGCACGAGGGCCGGGAGCTGCTGGTCGAGCTGGAGATCGTCCCGGGCAAGGCCAACCGGGCCCGGCTCGGCCGGTCCCCGGCCCGGCGGGCCCGGGACGTCCTCGGCGCGCTGCGCCTGGTGCTGTTCGCGCCGGAGGACCTGGAACTGGTCCGCGGCGACCCGGCCGAACGCCGCCGCTACCTGGACGACCTGCTGGTCACCCGCCAGCCCCGCTATGCGGGTGTCCGCGCCGACTACGAGCGCGTGGTCAAGCAACGCAACGCGCTGCTGCGTACCTCGTACCTCGCTCGCAAGACCGGTGGCACACGCGGCGGCGACCTGTCGACGCTGGCCGTGTGGGACGCGCATCTGGCGCAGCACGGCGCGGACCTGCTCGCCGGCCGCCTGGAGCTGGTCGCCGCGCTCACCCCGCACGTCGCGAAGGCGTACGACGCGGTGGCCGCCGGCCGCGGCGCGGCGGGCATCGCGTACCGGCCCTCGGTGGAGCTGCCCGAACCCGGCGCCGACCGCGCGGCGCTGGCGGAGGCGCTCGCCGCCGCGCTGACCGCGAACCGGGCGGCCGAGATCGAGCGCGGCACCACGCTCGTCGGCCCGCACCGCGACGACCTGGCGCTGACGCTCGGCCCGCTGCCCGCCAAGGGGTACGCGAGCCACGGCGAGTCCTGGTCGTACGCGCTGGCGTTGCGGCTTGCCGGGTACGACCTGCTGCGAGCCGACGGGATCGAGCCGGTGCTGGTGCTCGACGACGTCTTCGCCGAGCTGGACACCGGCCGGCGGGAACGGCTGGCCGAACTGGTCGGCGGCGCGAGCCAGCTCCTGGTCACCTGTGCCGTGGACGACGACGTGCCGGCGACGCTGCGTGGCACCCGGTACGCGGTGGGCGAGGGGACGGTGCGACGTGCCGGATGACGAGGTGCAGCTTCCGCCCGCACGGCTCGGGCCGGGACGCGACGCGCGTACCCCGGGAAAGCCCGCGGAGGGTGAGCCGGCCGCGAACCTGCCGGAGGGCTCGACCGGGCCGGAACTGGCCCGGGCGGTGCTCGACGCGGCGAAGGCCCGGCGGCAGGCGGCGGCGCCGCGACGGCGCGGCGCGGTCCGCGGCGACGGGGAGAAGCGGCTGCGTGGCTACTCCGGTCCGGGGCCGGACCCGCGCGACCCGCAGCCGCTCGGTGCGGTGCTGGACAAGCTGATGAAGGCGCGTGGCTGGCAGCAACCGGCGGCCGAGGCGACGGTGTTCGGCGCGTGGGAGAAGGTGGTCGGCCAGGAGGTCGCGCAGCACAGCCGCCCGGTCAAGCTGGAGGACGGCGAGCTGACAGTGGAGGCCCGGTCGACGGCCTGGGCGACGCAGTTGCGCCTGCTGGCGGGCTCGCTGTTGCAGCAGATCGCCCGCGAGGTGGGCCACAACGTGGTGCGCAAGCTGCACATCCACGGGCCGGCGGCGCCGTCGTGGTCGCGCGGCCCTCGTCGGGTACGCGGGCGCGGCCCGCGCGACACCTACGGCTGACCGACGCCGCCGGAACGCCGCGCCTCACGCCGGGCGCGCTTGAGTTCGCGCTGCTCACGGCTCCACTGCTTGCGGCGCTCCAGGTCTTCCTTCCACGCGTCGCGGGCCAGCTTCGAGCCGCCCTGCACCGCGCCCTGCACCTGGGACGGGCCGGCGAGGTTGCGGAACACCCAGCCCAACAGGCGGCCACCCTTGCCGGAGGCGTCGCCCACCTGCTCGTCGTCGCTCATCCCGCCGCCCTCTCGCTGTTTTGTGTGCAAACCATTGGTACACCAATCGTTGCTAGGATCGCAACGACGACGAGGAGGACGAGGGTGACCGACGGCATCGAGGAGGACCCCCTGGCGCTGGAGCAGCAGGTCTGCTTCGCACTCTCAGTCGCCGCCCGCAGCGTCGTCGCGGTCTACCGCCCGCTGCTGGAACCGATGGGGCTCACCCATCCGCAATATCTGGTCATGCTGGCGCTCTGGCAGCACGCGCCGCTGTCCGGGCGGGATCTGAGCCGGCTGCTCCAGCTCGATCCGGGCACGCTGTCGCCGCTGCTCAAGCGCTTGGAGGCGGCCGGATACATCCGGCGGGAACGCGACGCCGCCGACGAGCGCAGCCTGGCCGTCTCGCTCACCCCCGAGGGGCAGGCGCTGCGGGCGCGGGCCGAGCGGATCCCGCCGGCCATCGTGCAGCGCCTCGGCCTGCCGCTGGCCGACCTGCGGCACCTGCACTCGGCGCTGACCGAGGTGATCGCGGCCGCCAACCGGGCCACGTCTTCTCCCGGCACTGCGACGCCCGGTCAGGCGTCGGCGTAGACCGCGAAGCCCCGCTCCGCGCAGCGCCGGTAGAAGGCCGCCAGCACGCTCAGCTCGGCGCAGGTGAAGTTCCACTGCGGCGGGTCGCCGTTCTCGTCCCGCAGCCGGTCCAGCCGGCTGTCCAGCCAGCGGAGCTGCTGCTCGGCCAGCCGCCCGTCACCGAGCAGCGCGCGCAGCACCTCGCTCACCGACTCGAACGTGACCGGCTCGCCGTACGGCCGGTGCCGCGCGACGAACTTCTCCACGCCCTCGGCGATCCAGGAGCAGCCGTCCGGGTCGATCACCGGGTCCTCGTCCTCGACCGCGTTCTCCGTGGCGTAGAGCACATTTTCCAGCCCGAGGATCAGGTCGACCAACTCGGTGTACGCGGTCGCGCGTACCGTGCCGGTCTTCGCGATCAGCTCGGCGAGCGCCGCGGTCGGCGCGGAGATCCGGGGCATGTCCACGATCTCGCCGAAGTCCACGAACTCAGCCGGCGCGACCGGATCGTAGAAGCGGCCGGTTCGCGGCCAGTGCACCGCGACGTTGTCCAGCCCCATCTGGCGTCACCTCTCACCAAGCGTTTTCGGACCGTCTCCGACGATCGTCCCGGTTCCGGGCGCAAAAGATCAAGACCGCAACGGCGGCGCCGCAAAAGCTACGGCACGCCGGGCCCGGCCGCGACCCCCGGTCGGGGCAGCCGCCGATCACCGGTCGGATGACCGTCACGGCTCACGGTGGCCGGTGGCGCGGCGCCGCCCCAATGGCGTGTAGGGGGAGTCGTGGGCGACGCGGTTCGTCCGGCTACGGCATTCTCAGCCGCCTCGGAGAGGGTGCCGAGTGGCGGTTTGGTCGGCTCCGCACAGTAAGATTGGGGGCGAGACGAAAGACCCGAGACGGAGCGACGGACTGGGGCCCGGTGGGCCCTCGATCATAGTCCCGCATCGGGTCCGAGCCGATCGCGATCCGCGGGCAACCGCGGCGCCCGGCGCACATGATCCGACCTGGCGATCCCAGGGGCGGACCATGCGCGCCGACGTCGCGTCCTGTCCGCCGAACCCGCGCCCCCGCGCCCACGCGCGGCCGGTGCGAGAAAGTGGCCGAGGGTGGCAGCGGAGGACAACAAGAAGTACGGCGCCGAGTCCATCACCGTTCTCGAGGGCCTGGAAGCGGTCCGGAAGCGGCCCGGTATGTACATCGGGTCCACCGGCGAGCGCGGTCTGCACCATCTGGTGTGGGAGGTCGTCGACAACGCGGTGGACGAGGCGCTGGCCGGGCACTGCGACACCATCGACGTGGTGCTGCTGGCCGACGGCGGTGTCCGGGTGACCGACAACGGCCGTGGCTTCCCGGTCGACCTGCACCCGAAGCTGAAGAAGCCGGGTGTCGAGGTCGCCCTGACCGTGCTGCACGCGGGCGGCAAGTTCGACGGCAAGGCGTACGCCGTCTCCGGCGGCCTGCACGGCGTCGGCGTCTCCGTGGTGAACGCGCTGTCCACCCGGATGGCCGTGGAGATCCACAAGGACGGCTTCGTCTGGCGCCAGCAGTACGACCACTCCAAGCCGACGCCGCTGGAGAAGGGCGAGGAGACCGACCGCACCGGTTCGGCCGTCTCCTTCTGGCCCGACCCGGACGTCTTCGAGACCGTCGACTTCGACTTCCACACCATCTACCGGCGCCTCCAGGAGATGGCCTTCCTCACCCGGGGTCTCACCATCCACCTGCTCGACGAGCGGGTCCCGGAGGACGAGGACGGCAAGACCCGCGAGGTCACCTTCCACTACGAGGGCGGCATCGCCGACTTCGTCCGGCACCTCAACGCCTCCAAGAGCCCGATCCACAAGACGGTGGTCGAGTTCGGGGCCGAGGAGACGGGCATGTCGGTCGAGATCGCCATGCAGTGGAACGAGTCGTACGGCGAGTCGGTCTACACCTTCGCCAACAACATCAACACCCACGAGGGCGGCACCCACGAGGAGGGCTTCCGGGCCGCGCTGACGAGCGTCGTCAACCGCTACGGCGCCGAGAAGAAGCTGCTCAAGGGCGACGAGCGCCTCTCGGGTGAGGACATCCGCGAGGGCCTGGCCGCGATCATCTCGGTCAAGCTCACCGACCCGCAGTTCGAGGGTCAGACCAAGACCAAGCTGGGCAACACCCCGGTGAAGGGCTTCGTGCAGCGGGTCTGCAACGAGTCGCTCGTCGACTGGTTCGACCGCAACCCGGCCGAGGCGAAGATCATCATCCAGAAGGCGTCCCAGGCGGCGCGCGCCCGGATCGCCGCGCAGCAGGCGCGCAAGCTCGCCCGGCGCAAGTCGCTGCTGGAGTCCGGCTCGATGCCCGGCAAGCTGGCCGACTGCCAGTCCACCGACCCGCGCGAGTCCGAGGTCTTCATCGTCGAGGGCGACTCGGCCGGCGGCTCGGCCAAGCAGGGCCGCGACCCGCGCGTCCAGGCGATCCTGCCGATCCGCGGCAAGATCCTCAACGTCGAGAAGGCCCGGATCGACCGGGTGCTGAAGAACAACGAGGTGCAGGCGCTGATCACCGCGCTCGGCACCGGCATCCACGACGACTTCGACATCGAGAAGTTGCGCTACCACAAGATCGTGCTGATGGCCGACGCCGACGTGGACGGCCAGCACATCCAGACGCTGCTGCTCACCCTGCTGTTCCGTTTCATGCGGCCGCTGGTCGAGCTGGGCCACGTCTACCTGGCCGCCCCGCCGCTCTACAAGATCAAGTGGAACAAGAAGGGCGACGACGCCCAGTACGCGTACTCGGACCGCGAGCGCGACGGGCTGATCGCCCTGCGCCAGCAGAAGAAGCCCAACGCCCGCCCGGACGACATCCAGCGGTTCAAGGGTCTCGGCGAGATGAACTACCCCGAGCTGTGGGAGACCACGATGAACCCGGCCACTCGTACGCTGCGCCAGGTCACGCTCGACGACGCCGCCACCGCGGACGAGCTGTTCAGCGTCCTGATGGGCGAGGACGTCGAGGCTCGCCGGTCGTTCATCCAGCGCAACGCCAAGGACGTGCGGTTCCTGGACATCTGACGGACGCGCCCGGGCCGGCCGGACATCCACCGGCCGGCCCGGCAGTCCACAGAGTTATCCACAGCCTGAACGCTTTCCACAGCCGTTATCCACAGCGAGACCACGACTGAAGAGTCTGATAAGGGTTAACAGTGACCGATACTCCCGAGTCCACCCCGAACGAGCCGGAGACCCCGGAGACACTGGCGGCGGTCGTCCAGCACGACCGGATCGAGCCGGTCGGCCTCGAGGTCGAGATGCAGCGCTCGTACCTCGACTACGCGATGAGCGTCATCGTCGGGCGGGCCCTGCCGGACGTCCGGGACGGGCTCAAGCCGGTCCACCGCAAGATCCTCTACGCCATGTTCGACTCCGGCTACCGGCCGGACCGCGGGTACGTGAAGTGCTCCCGCGTCGTCGGTGACGTGATGGGCCAGTTCCACCCGCACGGCGACTCGGCCATCTACGACGCGCTGGTCCGGATGGCGCAGCCGTGGTCGCTGCGCTACCCGCTGGTCGACGGCAACGGCAACTTCGGCTCGCCCGGAAACGACCCGGCCGCCGCCATGCGTTACTGCCTCGTCGGCGACGCCCGGATTCGTACCGCTGAGGGGTCCGTGAGGATCGCCGACGTCGTGCCGGACGCCGCACCGAGCAGCGAGACCGATGTCGACCTCAAGGTCCGTGACCGCAACGGCGACCTGGTCCGCGCCTCCAAGTTCTTCCACTCCGGCGAGCACCCCACGCTGCGGCTGCGCACCCGCGAGGGGTACGAGCTGACCGGCACCCACAACCACCCGGTGCTCTGCCTGGTGAACGTGGCCGGTGTACCGACCCTGCTGTGGAAGCTGCTCGCCGAGATCGCCCCGGGTGACCGGGTGGTCCTCCAACGCACCGTGCCGGACGAGATCGGCTACCCGATGCTGGAGCACGTCGAGGCCGCCGTGCTGGCGGGCGCGTTCGTGTCCGAGGGGTGGGTGTCCGAGCAGCGGGCCGGCTTCAACAACGTGGACCGGGAGTTCTTCATCCGGGTCCTTACCGCCTACGACCTCGCGGTCGGCGGTCCCCGGTACGTCGCCGAGCGGGTCATCGCCTCCGGCAGCACGCTGCACGAGCTCGACGTACAGGATCTCTCCGCACTCCGGGCCAGCGTGCTGGGCGAGATGGTGGGAGCGCGGAGCGCCGACAAGTTCGTGCCGGAGTTCGTCTGGCGCGGGCCGGCCGCGGTCAAGCGGGCCTTCCTCCAGGCGCTGTTCGAGGGTGACGGTTCGTCGTCGCTGCTGCCCCGCCACACGATCCAGGTCTCCTACTCGACCCGCAGCGCGCGGCTGGCCCGCGAGGTCCAGCAGCTGCTGCTGGAGTTCGGCGTGGTCAGCCGGCAGTGCCGGTACGACAGCGGTGAGATCAAGATCGTCGTCACCAACCGGCGGAACGCCCGGATCTTCGCCGCCCACATCGGCTTCCTCGGCCGCAAGCAGGCGAAGCTGGAATCCGAGCTGGCCCAGGTGCCGGCGAGCAGCACCGCGCTCTCCGGCGACCACGTGCCGTTCGTCGGCGACTTCGTCCGTGAGCACGGCGCGAGCCGCTGGACCGAGCGCGACTGGCTGCGCCGGCACAACGTGGACCGGATCGAGCGCTGGGAGCGGGACCGCGACGAGATCGCGGCCCGGATCACCGAGCCGGGCATCCTCGACGTGGTCGAGCCGCTCGTCGACGGGCGCTTCTACTACGCCGAGGTGACCGAGATCACCGACGCCGGTGTGCGGCCGGTCTACAGCATCCGGGTGGACACCGAGGACCACTCGTTCGTCTCCGACGGATTCGTCAGCCACAACACCGAATGCAAGCTCGACCCGCTGGCGATGGAGATGCTGCGGGACATCGACGAGGACACCGTCGACCTGCAGGACAACTACGACGGCCGGGCCAAGGAGCCCACCATCCTGCCGTCGCGGATCCCGAACCTGCTGATCAACGGCTCCGAGGGCATCGCGGTCGGCATGGCCACCAAGATCCCGCCGCACAACCTGCGCGAGATCGGCGCGGCCGTGCAGTGGTGCCTGGAGCACCCGGAGGCCGACGAGGCCACCACGCTGGAAGCCCTGCTGGAGATCGTCAAAGGCCCGGACTTCCCGACCTACGGCCTGATCGTCGGCCAGGCGGCCATCCAGGACGCGTACCGGACCGGGCGTGGCTCGATCCGGATGCGCGCCGTGGTCGAGGTGGAGGAGGACAAGCGGGGCCGGCCGGCGCTCGTGGTCAGCGAGCTGCCCTACCAGGTCAACCCGGACAACCTCGCCGAGCGCATCGCCGAGCTGATCAAGGAGGGCAAGCTCGCCGGCATCGCCGACATCCGCGACGAGTCCTCCGGCCGTACCGGCATGCGGATCGTGCTCGTGCTCAAGCGCGACGCGGTCGCCAAGGTGGTGCTGAACAACCTCTACAAGCACACCCAGCTCCAGGAGACGTTCGGCGCCAACATGCTGGCGCTGGTCGACGGTGTGCCGCGCACGCTCAACCTGGCCCAGTTCATCCGCTACTACGTCGAGCACCAGATCGAGGTGATCCGGCGGCGGACCGCGTTCCGGCTGCGCAAGGCCGAGGAGCGGGCGCACATCCTGCGCGGTCTGTCCAAGGCGCTGGACGCGCTGGACGAGGTGATCGCGCTGATCCGTCGCTCGCCCACGGTGGAGGACGCCCGGCAGGGCCTGATCCGGCTGCTGGACATCGACGAGGTCCAGGCGACCGCGATCCTGGACATGCAGCTGCGCCGGCTCGCCGCCCTGGAGCGGCAGCGGATCCTGGACGACCTGGCGAAGCTCGAACTGGAGATCGCCGACCTCAAGGACATCCTGGCCAAGCCGGAGCGGCAGCGGCAGATCGTCTCGGAGGAGCTGGGCGAGATCGTCGCGAAGTGGGGCGACGAGCGGCGCACGAAGATCGTCCCGTTCGACGGCGAGGTCTCGATGGAGGACCTCATCGCCCGCGAGGACGTGGTGGTGACGATCACCCGCACCGGGTACGCGAAGCGGACCAAGGTCGACCTCTACCGGTCGCAGCGGCGCGGCGGGAAGGGCGTCAGCGGGGCGACGCTCCGCCAGGACGACATCGTCAGCCACTTCTTCGTATGCTCTACCCACGACTGGATCCTGTTCTTCACGAACAAGGGTCGGGTCTACCGGGCGAAGGCGTACGAGCTTCCCGAGGCCAGTAGGGTGGCCAAGGGCCAGCACGTGGCCAACCTGCTCGCGTTCCAGCCCGACGAGCAGATCGCGCAGATCATTGAAATCCCGAACTACCAGGTGGCCCCCTACCTGGTACTGGCCACGAAGAACGGCCTGGTGAAGAAGACGCGGCTCGAGGAGTTCGACTCCAACCGTTCCGGCGGCATCATCGCGGTCAACCTGCGCGATGAGGACGAACTGGTCGGTGCGGTCCTGGTCGCTCCGGAGGACGACCTGCTGCTCGTGTCGAAGAACGCCCAGGCGATCCGCTTCAACGCCACCGACGAGGCGCTGCGCCCGATGGGCCGGGCCACTTCCGGGGTGATCGGCATGCGCTTCAGCGGCGAGGACGAGTTGCTCGCCGTCGAGGTGGTGCGAGAGGGTCTGGACGTTCTGGTCGCGACGAACGGGGGTTACGCGAAACGTACCCCGATCGAGGAATACCCGGTCCAGGGCCGGGGAGGTAAGGGCGTGCTGACCGCGAAGATCACCGAGCGACGCGGTGGCCTGGTCGGCGCGGTCGTGATCGATCCGGAGGACGAGCTGTTCGCCATCACGAGCAACGGCGGCGTCATCCGGACTCCGGTGAAGCCTGTACGCCGTACGCGTGACCGGAACACAATGGGGGTCAAGCTGATGGACCTCCCGGACGGCGTGACTATCGTGGCGATTGCTCGCAATGCCGACGAGCCTGACGAACAGGACTAGTTGATGACGGAGACACAGGCGAAGTCGGGGAACAAGGGGACCTCGGCCACTCCGGTCGAGGAGGAGGCCGCGCAGGGCGGCACACCAGCGACCGGCCGCGCGGCTGTGGGCCGGGCCACGGTTCCCGCCGACGCGCCTGCCCCGAAGTTCACCCGGGCTCCCGGCATGGCCCCGCCTCCGGACAAGCCGGGAGAGGACTCCGGTTCCCGGGACTCGGCCGAGACCAAGGTCGACGCTCCGACGTCGGCCGACGGTCTGGCCGCTCCGGCAGCCAAGCCGGCGAACGCCACGAACACCCAACCGATCACCCCGTCGGCCACCGGCCGGGCCTCCACCGGGACGACCGGCACGCAGCCGCGGATCGGCGCCGGCCTGGGCACCGCCCCGAAGGCGTCGCCCGACGGCTCGCGCCCGAGCGGCGCCGCGAGCGCCCAGGCACGGCCCGCCAACGGTGGCGGCCTGCCGCCGGGCATCAGCGGCGCGGCGGCCGTCGGCGCCGCGCGCGTGGGTGAGGCGGTACGCGCCGCGCGTACCTCGGTCAGCTCGGCCGCGTCGCGCGGACCGCGACGGGCCCGGCTGAACCTGAAGCGGATCGACCCGTGGTCGGTGATGAAGTTCGCCTTCGCGGTGTCCGTGGTGCTCTTCATCGTGGTCGTCGTGGCGACGTCGGTGCTCTACCTGGCGCTGGACGCCATGGGTGTGTTCAAGAGCGTCAACGACAGCCTCACCGACCTGGTGAACGCCGGCGGCGGCCAGGGTGGCGGCGGCTTCCGGATCACCGCCAAGGGCGTGATCCTGACGTCGGCGCTGATCGGCCTGGTGAACGTCGTGCTGTTCACCGCGCTGGCCACGCTCAGCGCGTTCGTCTACAACGTCTGCGCCGACCTGGTCGGCGGGATCGAACTGACGCTCGCCGAGCGGGACTGATCGACCGACGCCGGGGCACCGCGTAAAGCGGTCGCCCCGGCGTCGTGCGTCCGGGTAGGTTCGAGATGGCGCGGGCGCTTCCACCACAGACCCCCGATTTGGGCGCGGTGGAGGCGATGGGTTAACCTAGCTCGTCGCTACGCGGGGCTATAGCTCAGTCGGTTAGAGCGCAGAGCTGATAACTCTGAGGTCGCTGGTTCGATTCCAGCTAGCCCCACCGCACATCGTCCGACGACAGTCGAGCGCGAGGGGTCAAGCACATGTTCAAGAAGCTCCTGATCCTGGCCGGCATCGTCGGTGTGGCCGCCGTCGTGGCCAAGAAGGTCAAGGCGTCGAACGACGAGCGCGCCCTGTGGCACGAGGCGACCACGGCGCCCGACCTGCGCTGAACGCCGACACGGGGCCCTAGCTCAACTGGCAGAGCACTGCCTTTGCAAGGCAGGGGTTAGGGGTTCGAGTCCCCTGGGCTCCACCACATCATCCGGCCAGGTCACGGCCTGTTCTCTCCTCCCCTGACTCTTGGCTGACTTCGGGTACGGCTTGTCGAACAGGTGGCCGTCGACCTCGATGACGACCCGCTCGACAACTAGAGTCGACGGGTGCTGGCAGCGTCGTCAGCGGTGCTCGCCGAAGACCGCCGCGGCCACCTGGTAGCTGTCGAACGCCCGGGCCGCCCCGGCGTACGCCTCTAGGTGGATGAAGAGCTCGACGATCTCCTCCTTGGTCACGCCGGACGTCAGCGCGATGCGCAACTGCCCCCGCAGCGGCTCGTGGGTGCCCAGCGCCGCCGCGACGGCCACCGAGATCAGGCAGCGGCTCCGCAGGTCCAGGCCTGGTCGCGGCCACGAGTCGCCGAAGGTGTGTTCGGTCGCCAGCCGCCGGAAGTCCTGACCGACCGCGGGTTCCCCGTCGGCCAGCGGCAGGGTCAACGGTTGGCCGAGGAGGCGCTCCGCGGTGTCGAGGGCCTGCTGGTATCGGGGATCGTCGGGCATGCGTTGCCACCTCCGCACGTGTCAGCCGATCGACTGCCGTTCGGTTCCAGCATCGCGCCCACCCCGGCCGTTCGGTCGGCCGTTCCGGGAAACCGGTTCCGTCCCTGCTGATGCTTGACGGTTGGTTTAGTGCGCCTGCTTTAGGCGAGGGCTACTCGCGGCCGGTGGCCATGACGAGGGCTTCGGTGAACTGCTTCCAGGTCGGTTGGTCGGGGAAGTCGTCCCCGCGCGGTTGCGATAGAGCCATGGAAGGGCTTTGAGCGAGGACCCGAGTGCGTCCAGGGAACGTTCGAGGGTGTGGTTCTCCCACTCGGTGGGGGCGCGCGCAGGTCGGTGAGCATCCGCGCGACGATCTCGGCCGCATCGGTGTTCGTGGTGACGTGGTCGACGTCGTCGGCGCGGATGTTGGCGAACCTGCCGGTATCGTGCGCTGCTCATCGGGTCATCGTGCCCGTTCTGGAGGGGGAGTCGGTCTTTCGGGGCGGCTGGCTTGATGTTGCGGACGGGCTGGGGGGTGGTGCGTATGCCGTTGTCGCAGGTGATGGCCAGCTCGGTGACGTCGACGGTGACGGTCTTGCTGGCATGGACTCGACCGAGGGCCACTTCTTGCCCGTTGCCTGACGCTGGCACGACGCGGTCGCGGAGTTTGGTTGCCGGCTGGGTTCGCGGAGGTGGGCTTTGAGGCAGAGGAGCGGTATTGCCGGACGAGGTGTTCCCCAGCGATCTTTCCGGCCACTTCTGGGCAACAGTGAAACGCCTGCCGGAACTCGATCGATGGCACTTTGAGATCCTCGACTATCAGAACAACGTCCTGCTCAGCGGCTTGGCCTGTAGCGAGAGGCAGGCCGCAGCCATTGTCAACCCGTGGGACCAGGTGATCGCAGCGTCGCCGGACGAAGAGGACCGCAGCATGGGTGGGCATCGATGACTCGGGATGACGGGCAAATCCGCGCCACGCGGACGCGCGGTCCTAAAGCATCGCGATCTGGCCGGGCAGTTCGGTAGGACCGGACAGCACTGCGCGGAGCTTGGTGATCCGCGGGAACTCGATCGCTCCCGCCTCGCCCCATAGGCTCCGCCACTCCGAGTCGTCGCCGAGGACCCGGTCGAGTGCTTCGACCGCGAGCTGTGGCAGGTCGTCGTCCAAGTCAAGGGATTCACCAGCAAGCAGGAAGTCCGGCGCGTACGGCGAGGTTATCGGGTCTCCGCCGGGCATCTGAGATGCCACGATGGCCGCTGCGGCGATGGCCGAGGCGGCGTCGTCATGGTCGAGGTACCCGGTGTTGAGTGCTGCCGTTGTCAGAGCAGCACGAACCATTGCCGGCCGGGCAGGCGGATCGGCATCGTGGAGATCACCGCACCAGTCGGCGGCGCTGTCGTTGTCGAACGGGCCGTCGTCCCAGGTGCCCATGTGCTCCTCCTTCACGTTCCCGGTGAGCGGATCATGAAGCCGAGCGGGGGCGGACGCAAGGCGCGAGAGCGCTTGGCGGTACAGCCATCGGTACAGCCAAGCCAGCCGACGGGCGCGCGTCGAAGCGCCTGGCGGGATCGGGGGTCCGTGCGGAGGCTTCGGCTCACAGTGGCCATGGTGGGCGGACGGCACTACGACGACAACGGATTTCTCCGTGTAGCAACTCGGTGAGACGGGCGGGGGTGGAGCAGACTGCCGGCAAGCACCCGAGCGGCGGGCAGATCGGCGAGGCTGTTCGGACCCAGGGACGACGTACTGATCGGTACAGAACGTGACTCGGATCATGAACCGATCGGTGCAGAATCCTGTTACGGTCGTGACAGAACCGAGCGGTACAAAATATCGCTCGCGCCGAGGGCCGGTCCGGTGATGCGGGTCGGCGCACACAGATGAGGGAAAACGATCATGAGCTCCGTCGCAACCCAGCCAGCCATGTCCACCCAGGAACTGCGGGACTTCTACCTGCGGTACGTCGAGCTGGCGAACAAGCGGGAGTTCGCCCGCATGGCCGACTTCGCCCACGAGGAGGTCGTCATGAACGGCACCCCGGTCAAGATGGCGGACATGGTGGCGGAGTTCTACAAGCACGTGGAGGCGGTCCCGGACCTCCACTGGGAGATCCAGGACCTCGTCGTCGAGGGCGACACGATCGCCGCCCGGCTCGTCGACACGGGCACCCCGGTCAAGGAGTGGAACGGCCTGGCCCCCACCGGCGCGTCGGTGTCGTTCACCGAGACCGCCTTCTACCGGGTCCAGGACGGCAAGTTCAAGTTCATGTCGTACCTGATGGACACCGACTCGGTGCGGCGGCAGCTCGCCGGCTGACGGAAAATCCGGAAAACGCGGCGCGCCCAGCCCGATGAGGCATCGAGCTGGGCGCGCGCAGGGAACTACGCGACGAAGCGGGAACGACGCCGGCGTCCGATGACGTAGCTGGCGCCGCCGATGAGCAGAAGTGCCCCACCGATGCCGGCAACGGTCGCGGTGTCGGCTCCGGTCACGGGCAGCCCGCCGCCCTCGCCACCACCGTCGCCGCCGGGCGCACCCACGCCGGCGGAGGGGGTGACGGGCGGAACGACTGTCGACGTGGCGCTGGGCGTCGCGGTCGGCGTGGTCGGCGTGGTCGTGGGCTGAGACGGCGTCGGAGTCGGAGTCGGCGTCTGGGACGCGCAGTCGAGCGCACGAGCCTCGTACAGGCCGTTGTTCAGGTAGGCGAGGTAGGCCTCGACGGACGGGTCGTCGAGCACCTTCTGCGCGGCGGCCCGCACGTTGGGGCCGGCGCCCGTCATCGTCTGGCCGATCCTGACGCGCAGAGCGATCGCCCAGCGATCCTGCACGTTCTTGAGGTATGCGCGAAGGTCGTCCGAGGTGCCCTTGAGCCGCTCCTCGATCTCGCCCGGCAGAACCGGCAACGATTCGGCCTGCGCCTCGGCCAGCAGCCGGTACGCCAGCAGCCGAAGCTCGGAAACGGTGGCGGTGTCCAGGTCGATGGTGACAAGTTCGCGGAAGTCCTTGTACACCTTGCGTTCGACCGTCTGGCAGGACTCGTTCAGCCCGGGCGATGCGGCTTGCGCCGCCGCAGGCGCCGCCGGAATCAAAAAGGCCAGCGCCACCAGGGCACCGGCCGGAACCTTCCATTGCATGTGGACTTTCCTCCCCGTGGAAATCAAAACATGGAGATGTTAGCGGTACCGGTGCCCAAAGCAAGGGCATTGATGTGGCCGACGCTGCACAGAGTGCGCTAAGGGCACAGTCGATCAACTGCCTCTTTGATCGCCGCCACCCGGGTCGCGAGCGGTCCCGCCGGCACGTCGACGAGGTCGAATCCCGCCTCGCGGTACGTCAGTTCGTGGACCCGCTCGAAGACGAGCGACTCCTCGAAGCTGATCCGCCGGGCCGCGGTCGCCTCGACGAAGCCCTGATTCCGGACGAAGAAGACGGTCCGTTCCGTCGTCATGCCCTCGATCTCGTCGAGCAGGGCGGACGGCGGCGTCATGCCGAGGTGGCGGCACAACGCGAGCGTGCACACGGGTGAGCGGTCGTGGAACACCACGTCGTCGCCGAACATCTCGGCTCGGCGCCGACGCCTCCGCTGGAGATCCAGCACCCGCTCGGCGAAGTCCGGCTCACGCCACGGCTCGGGTCGGCCGAGCGCCTGGCGAAGCGCGATCACGTCGGTTGCGGCCTCCTCCACGACGGGATGGCCGTCGAGTTCCAGGTGGCGCAGGATCGCTGTCTTACCGGAGCCGGGAGCGCCGGTGAGGATGTATCCGGGCATGACGTCCTCCGATGGCGGGCAGCCTCTTGATAGGCAAGCCACTACTTGCATATGGTGGGTGACGTGGGCGATCTGTACCAGGCGCTGGCCGATCCCACCCGCCGCCTGATCCTCGACGAGCTGACCGAGCGCGACGGTCAGACCTTGTTCGAGATCTGCGGCCGGCTGGCCACGAAGCACCAGGTCGGCTCGTCCCGGCAGGCGATCTCCCAGCACCTCGACGTCCTGGAGGCCGCCGGCCTGATCGTCACGCGGCGGCAGGGGCGCTACAAGTTCCACCACCTCGACACCCGGCCGCTGCGGTCCATCACCGAGCGATGGCTCAGGTCCGCCGAACCCACCCAGGAGAACCCATGAGAATCAACCTCACCAGCGTGTACGTCGACGACCAGGCCAAGGCGCTGCGCTTCTACACCGAGGTGCTCGGCTTCGTGAAGAAGACCGACGTGCCGACCGGGGAGTTCCGCTGGCTGACAGTGGTCTCGCCGGACGCCCCGGACGGCGTGGAACTGCTGCTGGAGCCCGACGCGCACCCGGCCGCCAAGGCGTTCAAGGAGGCGCTCGCGGGCGACGGCATTCCGCTGACGCAGTTCGCGGTGGACGACGTGGCCGCCGAGCACGACCGGCTGCGGGGCCTCGGCGTGCTGTTCACCCAGGAGCCGGTCGACATGGGCCCGGTGACCACGGCGGTGTTCGACGACACCTGCGGCAACCTGATCCAGATCGCACAGTACCGGTAGCCGGGCGCTGACTCCGCGCGGAACCGCTGGACACGATCGGTCACGCTGGCGGCATGACGGTGTGGCGGCGCCCGTACTCGCTGGACCTGACCACCGCCGACTTCATGGTCGTGGCGGTGCTGGCGGTCGGCTTCTTCGTGCTCCTCGTGTTCGAGGTCCGCGGTGGCAGGATGCTGGGACCGGAGGTGCTGTTCCTCGGAGTGTGGAACGCCGTCGGCCTCGCCGTCGCGGTTCGCCGCGCGATGCTCGGCGTCTGGGTGAGCCCCGTCGGCGTGCGCTCGCGCTTGCTGCTCCGCACGACCACGGTGCCGTGGGCGTCGGTCGTGGAGATCCGCAGCGGTGCGGGTTCGATAGCGGGCCTGGACATGGGACGCGACGCGATCGTCATCGAGCGGACCGACGGCGAGCCGGTGCAGACGCCGATCCAGTCCGGCGCCATCGTCCGGCCGTTCCGCCTGGAGCTGACCCGCCTGGTCACCTGGCCGGAGCACTACGACGAGATCCTCGCGAACCTGCGGGAGTGCCACCGCAACGCCCGTCCCCCGGAGCAGCGCGCGCCGGCGACCCCGGCCCCGGACCCGGCCCGCGCCGACCGGCCGGAGCAGGTCCGGCGGCCGGCTCCGAACGCCGCCCGGCGGCGCGACATCCACGCGCTGACCAGGCAGTACGAGCGTGGGGTGCTGACCGACGCCGAGTACGCGGCGGCGTTGGCGCGGCTGCGCGGTGACGGGTAGGCGTCAGCCGAGCCGGTCGAGCAGTTCGCGGCTGCGGCTCACCACCAGGGCGGTCGCCTCCGCGTCGTACGAGGGCAGCGAACTGTCGGTGAACAGGTGCCGGTCACCGGGGTAGACGTACAGCTCGCCGCGCTCGGGGCCGACGATCGACACCAGCTCGCGGGCGGCGTCCACGTCCCCTTCCAGCCCGAAGAACGGATCGTGCTCCATGCCGTGCACCTGCACCGCCACGCCGTCGGGCCAGGGACCGATCGCCCACTCGCCGGTCACCGGCAGGCAGGCCTCGTAGAGGAGGGCGGCCCGGGCGCCGGCCCGGGTCTGGGCGAGCCGCTGGGCGATGGCGGCCCCCCAGGAGACGCCCGCGTAGACCAGGTCGGCGGGCAGGTCGGCGACGAGCGCGTCGGCGCGCTGGTCGAGGACGTCGCCGCCGATCCGCTTGGTCAGCGCGGCGCCGTCGGAGATGGTGGCGGGCAGTTCGCCGTCGAAGAGGTCGGGGGCGTGCACGGTGTGCCCGCCGGAGCGCAGGGAGTCGGCGAGCGCGCGAACCCCGTCCGTGAGCCCTTGAATGTGGTGGAAGAGCACGATCTCGGCCATCACTACACTCCTGAGTTGTCAGACCAGAGTTATCGAACGAACCAGAATCTTAGAACGGTCGAGAAATGTCGGTCAATCAGCGGATCCCGGACTACGACCTCGACGACCTGCTCGTGGTCACCGCCCCGGAGCAGCTGCGTGCGCTCGCCGACCCGTTGCGGAGCACGCTGCTCGAACTGCTCCTGGAGCGCGCCGCCACTGTCAACGAGATGGCCCGCGCCGTCGACCGGCCCAAGAGCAGCGTGGCGTACCACGTGAACCAGCTGGTGGACGCCGGTCTGCTGCGCGTGGTGCGGACCCGGCGGGTACGCGCCATCGAGGAGCGGTTCTACGGGCGGGTGGCTCGCACCTACTACGTCGGGGCGCTCAGCCGGGCGGAGGACAAGCAGGTGGTGTCCCGGATGAACGGGCTCGCCGAGGCAGCCGCCGAAGCGGCGGCCGCGCACGCCGCCGACGAGTTGCGGTGCACGCTCGTGCACGCGCGCATCCCGATCGAGGACGTCCGCGAGTTCTGGGCGGAGGTGCAGGCGCTGGCCCGGCGGTTCGCGCAGATCCCCCGGGCCGGCGACCAGGTGTACGGCTTCGCCGCCGGCCTCTACCCGACCGACGCGCCCACGCTCCCCGACACGGACCCCGCCACCGACAGGCGCGGCTGACCGCCCCACCACGCGACGGCGGGGTCTTGCCGGGGCGGCGATCCGGGCAGGCTAGCGTCGGAAGCGTGAGCACCGGATCCCCGCGCGTCCTGCCGGCCGAGCGCGGCATCGACGAGGCAGCCGCCGTCCTGCGCGCCGGCGGGCTGGTCGCCTTCCCCACCGAGACGGTCTACGGGCTGGGCGCCAACGCGCTCGACGCCCGCGCTGCCGCGCGGATCTTCGAGGCGAAGGCCCGGCCCAGCTTCGACCCGCTGATCAGCCACCTCGCCGACGCCGCCGACCTGGCCGCACTGGTCGGCGAGGTGCCCACGGCGGTGGCCGAGCTGGCGAAGCGGTTCTGGCCCGGCCCGCTCACCCTGATCGTGGACCGGCCGGAGAGCATCCCGCCGATCGTCACTTCCGGCTTGGACACCATGGCGGTACGCGTACCGGACGAGCCGTCCGCGCGGGCACTGATCGCGGCGGCCGGTGTGCCGGTGGCCGCGCCGAGCGCGAACCGGTTCGGCCAGCTCAGCCCCACCCGGGCCGAACACGTGGTGGCCGGGCTGGGCGGCGCGGTGGACGTGGTGCTCGACGGTGGGCCCACCCGGTGCGGGATCGAGTCGACGATCGTGGACGCCCGGGGTGACCGGCCGGTTGTGCTGCGGCTGGGCGCGCTGCCGGTCGAGGCGCTGGTCGAGGCGGTCGGCCCGGTCGAGGTACGCCAGGGCAGCTCCGGTCAGCCCGTCGCGCCCGGGACGCTGGCCGCGCACTACGCCCCGCGTACCCCGTTGCGGTTGGGCGCGGCGGCCGAGCCCGGCGGCGGCCGGCGTGGGTTTCTGGCCTTCCGGGAACCACCGGCGGACGGCGACTGGGCCGCGGTGGAGGTGCTGTCGCCCGACGGCGACGTGACGGCGGCGGCGGCGCGCCTGTTCGACGCGCTGCACCGGCTCGACGCGGCCGGGGTGACCGAGATCGTCGCCGAGCCGGTACCGGACACCGGCGTGGGCCGGGCGATCAACGACCGGCTGCGCCGCGCCGCCGCCACCTGGCACTGAGCGGCGGTCAGCCGCGGACCGGCCGCCCGCGACCCGCCGGTCAAGGTGTCAGCGGAACCGTTTCGCCACGAAGAACGGTACGAATCTGGCCGGCGAAGCCGCGCCGCCTCGCCTCCTCGACGAAGTGCCGCAACGGCGACCGGAACACCGGGTAGTCGTCGTAGTGGATCGGCACGGTGAGCCGTGGCCGGATCAGCTCCACCACGTCGGCGCCCTGCCGGGCGTCCATCGTGAGCAGGATGCCGGCGATGCGGGTGCCGCCGAGGTGGATCAGCATGGCGTCGATGTCCGGGAAGCGGGCGGGGATCTCGGCGAGCTGCGGTCGGCGCAGCGTGTCCCCGGTGACGTAGAGGCGGAAGCGCCGCTCGCCGCCCTGTTCCAGGTCGATCAGGCTGCCCATCACGTCGGGGAGCGCGCGGTCGAGCAGGCCCGGCCCGTGCTGGCCGGGCAGCGCGGTCAGGCGCAGCGTCTCGTCGCCCCGGTGCAGCTCGTACGCCCGCCAGGTGGGTAGCCCTTCCGCCGCGCCGAAGCCCCAGCGGCGCAGCTTCCGTTCCGCCTGCGGCGTGGTGAGGATCGGCAGCGACCGGTCCAGGCCACGCCGGGCGACCCGGTCGAAGTGGTCGCCGTGCAGGTGGGACAGGACCACCGCGTCCAGCGGGGGCAGCTCGGGGATGGTCAGCGCCGGGTCGGTGCTCCGCTTCGACCACAGGCCCCGGCCCAGGTACGCCCGTTGTCCCCGGTGCAGGAAGTTCGGGTCGGTGAGCAGCGTGAAGCCGCCGATCCGCAGCACAGTGGTGGCCGTACCGACGAACGTCACCTCAGGCGTCATGTCCTTCGCCGTACCCCTGATCGGGACGCCCATGCGAGCCGGGCTGCGGCAGGCGGTCGACCAGCTTGGTCAGCGTGCCGTTGGCGAACGTCGCGCCGAGCGCCGAGCCGGTCGCGATGGTCCAGCCCACCGGGCCGAGCGGGGTGCAACCGAAGAACTGGCTGACACCGGGCGTCTGGACCACCGCCACGAGCACACCCACCGACGCGGCGGTGGCGGCGAGCACGCTGGGGCTGGTGCCGCCGGCCAGCACCGTCTGCCCGAGCTGTGTGCCGATCAGCGAGGCCAGGGCGACGGTGCTGGCCCGCCGCTGGGTGCCGGTCCACCTGGCGATCGTCCAGCCGGCGGTCGCGCCCAGCGTGGTCGACGCCGCACGCAGGCCGATCTCCCGGGTCATGGTGACGCCGAGCGAGGAGTCCGGCCCCTCCCGCAGCAGGTGGTCGGCGCTGTCGTCGGCGGGCGGGCGGACCGCGATGGCGAGCGCGGGCGCCAGGTCGGTGAGCAGGTTGACCAGCAGGAGTTGCCGGCCGTTCAGCGCGGACCGGCCGGTCGCGGCGGCGGTCAGCACGCTGAACGCGATCTCGCCGAGGTTGCCGCCGACCAGGATGCTCAGCGCGTGCCGGACCGACGACCACATGGCCCGTCCCTCGACGAGCGTGGCGATGATCGTCTCCAGCCGGTCGTCGGTGACCACCAGGTCGGCGGCGGCGCGGGCGGCGGGAGTGCCCCGTTGACCGAGAGCGATACCGACGTCGGCGAGCCGGATCGCCGGGGCGTCGTTGGCGCCGTCACCCGTCATCGCGACGGTGCGGTCCTGGCGCTGCAACGCCTGGATGATCCGTACCTTGTGGGCGGGCGTGCAGCGTGCCACCACGTCGGTCGCCATCAGGCGCTCGGCGAGCGCGGCGTCGTCCAGCCGGTCCAGGTCGCTGGCCGTGACGACGCGCTGCCCGCCGTCGTCCGGGCTGATCGCGGCGGCGATCGCCTCGGCGGTGGCCGGATGGTCGCCGGTGATCATGACGGTGTGCACGCCCGCGGCCCGGATCCGGGCCACCGCCGGCCGGGCGCTCTCCCGCACCCCGTCGGCGAGCGTCAGGAAACCCACGAAGACCAGGCCGTCGACCTGCTCGTCGCTCACCTGCTCGGTGGAGACCGGGCACTCGGCCACGGCGAGGATGCGGTGCCCGGCGCCGGCCCGCCCCGCCAGCATCGCCTGCACCTCCTCGCGTCCGGCCGCGTCGAGCGGCCGGTCCCCCTCGGCGGTTCGGCGGGACGCGCAGCGCGGCAACACCGACTCGGGGGCGCCCTTCACGCTCAGCAGCAGCCCGCCGGCGGCACGCCCGACAGCGGCGCTGTAGCCGCGGGACGGTTCGAACGGCAGCCCGGCCGTGGCGGTCCAGTCCGCCGCTCCGGTCCGCTCGTCCACCCCGGCGGCGTCCGCGCCGTGGCGTACCGTCCGGTCGGTCTGCTGCGGCAACTCGTCCGGGTCGGCGGCGGACGGGGTGGCCCGCACCGCGGCGGCCAGCGTCGACCGCAGCGGCTCGTCCAGGTCGTCCAACGCGGCGTACCGGCCGTCGCCCGTACCCACCCCGGCCAGCAGCAGCTTCCCCTCGGTGAGCGTGCCGGTCTTGTCGAAACAGAGCACGTCGACCCGGCCCAGCGCCTCGATCGTCCGGGGGTTGCGGACCAGGGCGCCGTGCTCGGCCAGCCGCCGCGCCGCCGCCAGCTGCGCGGCGCTGACCAGGAACGGCAGCCCCTCCGGCACCGACGCCACGGCCAGGTTCGCGGCGGTCGCCGCCGTCTCGGCAAGGGGTACGCCCCGAAGCAGTCCCGCCCCGGCCACAGCGATCGCCGAGGCGGCCGCCAGGGGTACGGCGCTGCTGGTCAGCTTGCCGAGTCGCGCCTCCACGCCACTGGCGGGCGGGGCCTCACGGGCCATGGCGAGGCTCCGCCCGGCCTCGGTCTCCGCGCCGGTGGCCACCACCACCGCGGTGCCGTGGCCGGCGGCGACAGTGGTGCCCTCGAACAGCATCGAGCGCCGTTCGGCGATGGCCGCCGCCACCACCGGATCCGGGCTCTTCGCCACCGGCAGCGACTCGCCGGTCAGTGACGACTCGTCCGCCTCCAGCCCGTCGCTGGTCAGCACCCGGCAGTCGGCCGGTACGGCGTCCCCGGAGCTGACGGTGATCACGTCGCCGCGTACCAGCTCCTCGGCGGGCACCACCCGCTCCTCGCCGTCGCGCACCACCCGGGCGGTGACCGCCGAGCGGGACAGCAACTCGGCCAGGGACCGTTCGGTGTTGCGCTGGTGCACCGCGCCGACCAGCGCCGAACCGCCCACCACGCCGCCGACCAGTGCGGCGTCGACGAGGGAGCCGAACGCGGCGGAGAGCACCGCGCCGGCGGCCAGCACCGGGGTGAGCGGGTTGGACAGCTCCTCGACGAACGAGCGGAGCAGCCCGGCCGGGCCGTGCTCGTCCCCGACCTCGACCCGCCGGCGGCGGGCCGCCTCCTCGTCGGTCAGCCCGGACGGGCCGGTGTCGAGCTGGTCCAGGACGGTCTGCGTCGGCATGAGATGCCAGGCGGTGAGCGCGGGCATCGGGGCGCCGGTACGGTCCGGCAGCCGGTGCGCCCGGAACACGCCGTGCGCGAACGCGAGCGCCGCCGCGCCGTTCACCGCCGCCAGGGCCGGGCGGGGCAGGCGCCGCCGGTCGGCGGTGAACGCGCCGAGCACACCGAGCCCGCTGCCGGCCATGGCGATCCGGATGTTCTGCTCGGTCATCCGGCGGGCCACCCCGGCGGCGTCGATCAGCAGGGCCGGCACGCGCAGGTCGTCGCCGACGAGCAGGTGCGCGCCCCACGGCGGCAGGTCGTCCGGGCCGTACACGCCGAGGCCGCAGTCGGACGCGGCGAGCGCCGACCGCTCACCGGAGACGACCATCACCACAGCGCCCTCGCGTTGCAGGTCGTGCACCGCGTCGGCGAGCCCGGGGCCGCCGGGCACGAGCAGGTCCGCGAAGTCGTACCGGCCGTCGTCCGGGCCGCCGACCACGAGCCGCAGGCCCGCCTGGCGGGCGGCCGACGCCAGCGCGTCCACGCCGGGCGCGGGCTCCGGCTCGACCCGCAGTACGGCGGCGAGCCGGCCGTTCTCGGCCAGCCCGAGCAGCCGTCCACCGTCGGCGCGCAGCCGGGCGCTGTCCGGGGTGTCTCCGGGGTCGTCGGCGCCGAGGCGGTCCAGTGGGCCGATCCGCCAGCCGCCGTCGGCGCGTACCGCGTCCGGCTCGGCCGGGTCGAACAACGCGAACGCCCGGGCGGAGACTCGCCCGGTGTCGGCGTCGGCCAGCGGCGCGAGGTCCGCCAGGACCCCCCGGTCCGAGCCGAGCACCGCGGCGTCCAGCACCACCGTGTCGATCCGGTCCAGCTCACGCAGCACGCTGCGGTCCATCGCGATCACACCGCGCCGGGCGAGCATTCGGCCGAGCTGGGCGCCGTACCCCTCGCGGCCGGAGCCGGGTGCCTTCGGCAGCGAGGACAGCGCCAGCGCGGCGGCCCGCTTCGGTCCCAGCACCGGCAGTGCCGCCGCCCCGGCGACCGCGCCGGCCGGGAGCACCCGCTTGGCGTACCGCTCGGGCTGCCCGTCCGGCACCGGGCAGGGCCGCTCGCCGTCGGGCACCCGGGCTACCGCGTGCTCCGGGTCGCCGGTAAGGCGCGGTTCGGCCCGCCGCCACGCGGTCAGTTGAGCGGCACCCTCGCCCCACTGCACCACGCGTTGCGCACCGTCGAGCACGATGCCCGCCCACCCGCCGGTGAGACCCTGCACGACAGCCTCGGCCAGCGGGAACAGCAGCTCGGCGCGCGGGTCGGCGCGGATGCCCAACCCGGCCAGCGCGTGCAGCTTCGGGTGCAGGTCGACAGCGCCCAGCAGACCGGCCACCTCGGCCGGAATCGGGGTCAGCGGCAGCACGCGGGTGGCGGCGGAGATGCCCAGCCCGAGCACGTCGGACAGCAGCGCGCCGAACGTCCGCGCGGTACGCGGACCGTCCTCGGGCGGCTGCGGCGGTTCGATCTCCGGGTCCGGCTCGTACGGGCAGGTCCGCTCGACACGGGCCACCGTGGCGATCAGGTCGCGCAGCTTCGGCGCCGGATCCCCGGTGGCCACCACCACCCGGCCGGACGGAGCGTTCACCCGCGCCCAGGTCACACCCGGCATCGACTCCAGCGCCGCCTCGACCTGACGGGCCAGCCGGTCACCGCCGTCCTGGCAGACGCCGTGCACCTCGATGTGGTGGCGGCCGTCCTGCGACCACACCCGGCGGCTGGTCAGCCCGGTGAGGCGGGCCAGCCGGGCTGCGGCCGTACCGACGCTGCCCGCGACCTCGGTGACCCGGGCCGGCACGGCGTCCGTGGGCAGGGCCGACCCGACGGTACGCGCGACGCGCGCGGCGGCGTCCGGTACGACCGTCGGCGACAGCAGGAGGCCGGCGAAGCGTCCCAGCGAGGTCATCGAGTCGTACGGCCGGGCAGTCGGTTGAAGGTGTCGCAGCCGTACGCCATCTCGCCTCCCGGTCTCGTCCCGGCGGCCCGACTTCCCGGCGCGGCGTCCGTTATGCCACCCCGACGGCAGAAGTTTCCGGCGTCGGCCCGCCGTTGCCGCGCGGGACGAGACGCGCGACACAGTTGACCTCAACCGGGGGTGAGGTCCGAGGCTGAACGCCATGACCAGCACCACCGCCGTACCGGCTGATCCACCCGTCGACCTGTGGTCGCCGCGCCTGCGGGCGATGACGGTGGGCAGTGTCGCCCTGGTGTCCCTGCTCGCGTTCGAGGCGCTGGCGGTGGGCACCGCCATGCCGACAGTGGCGCGCAGCCTCGACGGGCTCGGCCTGTACGCGCTGGCGTTCGGCGGCTCGTTCGCCTCCGGCGTGGTGGCGATGGTCGCCTCCGGCATCTGGTGCGACGCGCGCGGGCCACGCCCGGCCATGTGGCACGGGGTCGTCTGGTTCGTCGCCGGCCTGGTGGTGGCCGGTGCCGCCACGACCATGGAGGTGCTGGTCGTCGGGCGGGTGGTGCAGGGCTTCGGCTCCGGACTGGTCTCGGTGGCGCTCTACGTGGTCGTCGGCCAGGCGTACCCGGAGCAGTTGCGGCGTCGGATCTTCGCCGCGTTCGCCGCGGCGTGGGTGGTGCCGTCGCTCGTCGGTCCGGCGCTGGCCGGACTGATCGTGGAACACCTGGGCTGGCGGTGGGTGTTCCTCGCGGTGCCGGCGGTGGCGATCCCGGCGGCGCTGCTGGTCCAGCCGGGTCTGCGGGCGCTGACCGCCACCGTGGCGACCCGGCCGCCGGCGGGCGCCCTGGCCCGGATCGGCTGGGCCTGCGGGGCGGGGGCGAGCGCCGCACTGCTGCACTACGGGGGGCAGCAGCGCGGCGTGCTCGCCGCCGGCCTGATTGCCGGGGCGCTGGCCGGGCTGCTCGTCTGCGTGCCGCACCTGCTGCCTGCCGGTTTCCTGCGCGCGGCACGGGGACTGCCGACGGTGATCGGGCTGCGCGCGCTGGCGTCGGCGGCGTTCGTGGCCGCCGAGGTGGTGATCCCGTTGATGCTGTCCCGGGAGCGTGGTTTCTCACCCACCGGCGCGGGCCTGGTGCTGACCGTCGGTGCGCTGTCCTGGTCGGTGGGCTCCTGGATCCAGGGCCGGATCGGCTCACCCCGTTCGGCGGCGACGCTGCCCCGGGCCGGGCTGGCCTGCATCACCATCGGTACGGCGGGCGTGGCGTCGGCGCTGGTGCCCGGACTGCCGGTGCTGCCGGCCGTGCTGAGCTGGTCGGTGGCCGGGCTGGGTATGGGCCTGCTCTATCCGTCGCTGTCGGTGCTCACCCTGGAGCAGTCCGCCCCGGCCGAGCAGGGCCGCAACAGTTCCGCGCTGCAACTGGGCGACTCGCTCGCCGCCGCCACGGTGCTGGCGCTCACCGGCGCGGTCCTGGCCGCCGGTTCGTCCCCCGGCCCGGCCGGCTACGCGACCACGCTGGGCGTCGCAGCCGCCTGCGCCCTGCTCGGCCTGGTTCTGGCCGGTCGAGTCTCCCCCCGCCCCGCCATGTGAC
>NZ_RCVK01000173.1:0-28610 GCF_003667485.1 Micromonospora sp. BL1 | reverse complement strand
GCACGGGGGCGTCCTCGGGCATCGAGGGATGTCGTCGTGTGGTGGGACCGAGGCCATCGTAGGAGCAGGACCGGCCCGGGGTGAAGCGTGCCGGTCGGACCGCGAGGGGGTCAGACCGCGGAGAGGAAGGTGAGCGACCCGGCCACCGCGCCGTCGGTGAGCACCGGCGTGGAGATGGCGTCGACCGTGCGGCCCGCGTCGGAGCCGGGCCCCTGCACCCGCAGCAGGCCGCGGGCGAGCCGCCCGGAGTGCAGCGCGAGCAGCGGCGGGATCTTGTCGGTCTCCTGCTCGGTCAGCTCGCTCGGGCTCGCCGTGAAGTCGACCAGGCGCAGGCCGCCCTCCAGCAGCGGCAGGCCGATCACGTCCTCCGGGGCGCCCAGGCAGAGCAGGTCACAGCCGGACGAGGAGATCGCCACGACGGTGGTGCCGGCGTCGATCAGCAGGCACGGTTCGGCGGCCCGGGAGACCATGCCGGACCACTGCCCGAAGTTGTCGGACTCCTGCTCGGTGGATGCCGCGGGCGCGAACACTTCCGAGAGTGAGAGTTCGACGTGGGCCACCGCGCCTCCTATGTACACCGACGGTCTGTCCACGCTAGCCGGTCGGTGCGGCGGAAGCATCGGCTGCCGGGCGGCCGGCGACGGCGCGGACCGACGGAACCAGTCGGGGGCGGTGCCGTGGGCCGCGTGGCGTCGCCGGAGACGTTACCGGTGGGCGGCTCGCTTGTCAGCGGCCGTTCGGCCCTCGTCATACCACCGGTAGTCGGCGGTTGGACGGTACGTGCCGTTGAACCACGTGGCCGGCGCCTGCGCGACGCGGGAGAGCTTCTCGGCGGTGGCCGGACTGATCCGGTTCCCGCCGGCCACGAGCAGGCGGTCCAGCTCGCGGTGGGTGGCCATGAGGCAGTCCTTCGGCAGGCCGTAGACGCTGATCACCCCGGAGCCGACGAACGTCAGCACCGGGGTCACCGGGATCGGCAGGCCGACCGCGTCGGAGAGGGCCTTGCTGGCCCGCTTGGCGTCCCGGCGCGCCTCCGCCACGTACGGCGGGCGCTTGCCGTTGATCTGGACCACGTCTCCGGCCACGAGCACCCGGGCCCGGCCGTGGTCGGCGATGGTGACCGCGAACAGACCGCTCGGGCCGATGGCCAGGAACCCGGCCCGGTCGTCGCGGCCGCGGTCGAGCAGCATGTCCGCCGGGTCCGTCCGGGGCCACTCGATGACGTGCCAGGCGGGACCGAGGTGATCGAGCTGGCCCAGGGCGCGGGCCCCTGCCGCTTCCAACCGGCGGGCCCCCCGCTCCGCCCGGCGACGCCGGGCCCACTCCAATGGAGTCGGTCGGGCCGGCTCGAGCACCGAGGTGGGCTCGACCCGGGAGTGCGGCACCGTGCGGGGCGGCAGTGCCCTGCTCGGTACGGCTCGACGAGCGGGAAAGACAGTCATCGCGACCTCCGGCAAAAGGTCTCTCGAAGTTATGTCTCCACTACCCTACGTTGCGCCCCCGGGGGCTCGGCAAGTTGGACCGCCGGAGTGAGTGTGGATGAATGCCATATTCATTCACACTTCTTTTCCGGATGGTGCGCAAGCCTGCCCTAGGCTGCGGGAGTGACCCACTATGTGGACAGCGAAGTCGCCCGGCTCGGGACGGTGCTGCTGCACCGCCCGGGACCGGAACTGGCCCGCCTCACCCCGCGGAACAACGACAGTCTCCTGTTCGACGCTATCCCATGGGTGGGACGCGCGCAGGAGGAGCACGACGCGTTCGCGGCGGCGCTGCGGTCCCGCGGAGTCGAGGTGCTCTACCTGGCCGACCTGCTGGTCGAGACGCTCGCCGTGGCGGACGCCCGGGCCGAGCTGACCGACCAGGTGCTGCGGTCCCGCCGGCTCGGCCACACCCTGCGGCGCCGGGTCGCCGACCATCTGGCGTACCTCGACCCGGCCGGGCTGGCCGACGTGCTCACCGCCGGGCTCGCCCACGAGGAACTGCGGATCGGCGCCGACCGCCCCGGCGGTCTGGTCTGGACGCTCATGGACCGGCACGACTTCGTCATCGACCCGCTGCCCAACCTGCTGTTCACCCGCGACTCGTCGGTCTGGATCGGCGACCGGGTCGGAGTGACCAGCCTGGCCATGCCGGCCCGGCGGCGGGAGACCACGCTCACCGACGCGATCTACCGCTTCCACCCGCGCTTCGTCGGCACCGAGTTCGTCTACCACCCCCGGCTGGAGCACCTGGAGGGCGGCGACGTGCTGCTGCTCGCGCCCGGGGTGCTCGCCGTCGGCGTCGGCGAGCGCACCACCCCGGCCGGAGCGGAACGGCTGGCCCGGCAGGTGTTCGCGGCCGGGCTGGCGCACACCATCCTGGTGGTGCCGATCGCCCAGGAGCGCGCCACCATGCACCTGGACACGATCTGCACCATGGTCGACGTCGACGCCGTCCTGATGTACGCGAACGTCGCCGACCAGCTGTCCGCGTACACCGTCATCGCCGGCGCGGACGGCGACGACCTGCGGGTCGACGGCCCGGCGCCGTTCCTGCGGGCCGCCGCCGACGCGATGGACCTCGACCAGCTCCGGGTGATCGACACCGGCCTCGACCCGGTCACCGCCGAACGCGAGCAGTGGGACGACGGCAACAACACGCTCGCGCTCGCGCCCCGGCTCTGCGTCGGGTACGAGCGCAACGTGGAGACCAACGCGCAACTGGAACGGGCCGGCATCGAGGTGATCGCCATCGCCGGGTCGGAGCTGGGCTCCGGGCGGGGCGGCCCGCGCTGCATGTCCTGCCCGCTGGTGCGGGAGAAGGGCGGGGCCGCCTGACCCGGAGACGTCAGCGCAGCGTCAGCTGGCGGCCGAGCAGGCCCTGGCGGGCCCGGCGGCCGGCCGCGTCGAGCGGCTCCCGCTCCGCGACCGCCTCGGCGTAGCGCTTGGCGAACTCCGCCACCGGCGCCTCCCACTCGGCGGCCGGGGTGTCCTCCGGCAGGTCCCACACCGGCGCGAGGCGCCCGTGGGCCCGGAACATGCCCGCGAACTTCGTGTCGTCGCCGAGCGTCAGCGCGCCCGCGGCGGCGAGCCGGGACAGCGCGTCCAGCGCGGTGTCCTCGTCCTCCGGCAGGACCAGGCGCACGTGGGCCTTCTCCGGCACCTGGCACCAGTAGGCGGCCCGCGCCGCGGCCAGCTTCACCGTCGGGTAGATCGCCGAGTTGGCCCGCTCCAGGGACGCCTGGACGTTCGGGTCGTCGGCGGCGCCCGGGTCGAGCCAGAAGTCGAACCCCTCGTGCATGCTGATCTCCAGCGGGCCGTCCACCAGGATGTCCTGGAGGCGGGGGCCCGGCCCGGGCAGCGGCGGCACGTTCACCTGGCCGCCCGGCTCGGTCCGCAGTGCGGAGATCAGCGCGTCGGCCAGGTCACGGGAGACATCGCCGGACTGCTGGTGCCGTTGCAGGCCGATGAAGACCCGCCCGTCCGGCTTGGTCATCGCCGGGGCGGCCATCGGCAGCACGGTGGCCAGCGTGACCGGCCGGTCGCCGTACTCCTCGATCAGTTCCGGGGTCAGCCGCAGCGGCGCGGAGGCGGCCGGGACCAGCTCGCGCAGGGCGATCCACTCCGGCTCGTCGGCGAGGCCCTCGAACGGCCGGGGCACGAAGACGTCGCGCACCTTCTCCCGCTTCGGGGTGGCCTCGCCGGCCCGCTGGTTCTTCCGACGCTTGCTCATGCGCCCGCTCCGCTCCGCTCGCCCATGGCGAGACAGCCTAGATGCCGGGTCTCGGCGGTGGGTGCCGGACCCGCCCGCCGCGTCGGTCAGCCGGCGGCGACCAGATCCGTCCGCTGCACCGGCACCGGGTCGAACCGGGCCCACACACTCTGGCCCAGGCCGTCGCGCTCCACGCCCCAGCCGCTGGCCAGCCCGGCGACGATGTGCAGCCCTCGCCCGTCCGCCGCGTCCGGCGAGGCGGTACGCATGCACGGGCCGGCGCCGGCGCCGCCGTCGGTGACCCGGAGCTCGACACTCGGCCCCTGCTCGGTCGTCCGCAGCCGCCAGGCGACCCGGACGACGCCGCCGGGCAGCGCGTCGGCGTGCCGGACCGCGTTGCCGACCAGTTCGGCGAGGACCGCGACCAGGTCGGCCACGAGGACCGGGGGTACGACACCGGTCAGCTCGTCGGCGAGCCGGTGCCGGGCCAGGCGCGCGCCGGTGGCGTCGTGGGGCACCACCACGCACCACGACCGTTCGGCCGGACCAGTCGACACGTCGTTCCTTCCCCGCCCGTGAGCGCCCCGGTCAACCCCGGGGCAGCCGCACCTCTGCGACCGTACCGCCACCGGCTCTGGGCCGGAGGGATACCCATCCATTCTGCTGTTCAACGATCTGGCGGACGAGATAGAGACCGAGCCCCGCGCCGGGATACCGGCGGCGGTCGCCGGACTCGCCCTGCCAGAACCGGTCGAAGGCCCGCTCCACGTGCTCCGGCCGGATGCCGATGCCCCGGTCGGCCACCCGGAACGAGACGGTCCGCTCGTTCGCCTCGGCGGTGATCTCGATCGGCGTGTCCGGCAGCGAGTACTTCCCGGCGTTGGTGCCCAGCTCGGTGAGCACCGTGGCGAGGCTGTGCCGGTCGCCGAGCGCCTTGGGCAGGTCGGCGGGCAGGTCGAGCACGACCCGGTGCCGGACGTCGGCCGGCAGGTCGGCCACCGCCGACCGCAGCGCGTCGACCAGGTCGAACGGCGCGGCCGGCTCACCGCCGGGGCGGTTCTCCGTGGCGGCGGTCAGCAGCCGGTCCACCAGGCGGGCCAGTTCGTTGGCGCGCTGGCCGATGATCCGGGCGGCCTGCCTCCGGTCGCCGTCGCTCAGCGAGTCCCAGTGGTCGGTGAGCGTGTCCGCGTACCCCTTGATCACGGTGACCGGGGTACGCAGCTCGTGGCTGGTCACCGCGACGAACAGGTCCCGGTCGTGGTCGCGCCGCTGCTGGTCGGTGGTGTCGCGGAAGCTGACCACCCGCAGCGCGTTCGGGCCGGGCAGCTCGCCGGAGGTGATCCGCAGCCAGCGGCCGTCCGGCAGCCGGTGGTCGAGCACCTGGCCGGGCGGCGGCAGCGGGAACGGCAGCGGACGGCTCAGCGCCTCCTCCGCCGGCCGGCCGGTCACCTCGACCGCGGCCGGGTTCCAGAGCCGGACCCGTCCGTCCCGGTCCACCACCGCGAGGCCGTCGGCGAGCGCCGCCACGACCGGGCCGTCCCCGTGTACGGGCAGGCCGGTCTGGTCGCCGTACATGTGGGCGATGCAGGCGGCGATGTAGCCGATGACGGCGCGTTGCGAGGGTTGCAGCGGTTCGCCCAGCGGGTAGAGCGCGTGCAGGCTGCCGATGGTGAGCCCGCCGATCTCGGCGCGCGCCACGATCATCCGGCAGAGGCCCCGGCCGGCGACCTCGTCGGCGAGCGCACCGGGGATCGCGTCGACCCGGACCTCCCGTACCGGCGGGCCGGCGAGCAGGCAGACGGTGGCCGGGTCGGTGGCGGGCAGCGGGCGGCCGAGGACGAACTCGGCGCTGCCGGTCGCCGCTATCACCCGGCCCCCGGCCGGGGTGAACTCCACGAAGACCAGGCCGGCCGCGCCGACCGACGGTTCGACCTCGCGGAGCAGACGGGTGAGCACGGCGAGACCGGACTCGCCCGAGTTGATCATTTTGATCACTGCGGTGTGGCCGGCGATGAAGGCGGGGTAGTCGGTTCGCTCCGGCATGTCCCGAGTGTGCCGCGCCGTCCGCGTCCGTGACACCCCCGGCCGGTCGACCGTCGCCGGTACCGATCGACGGGACTCACCGGCCCAACCGGGCCAGCGCGCGGGCCGGCCGGTCCGTGATCACCCCGTCCACGCCCGCTTCCAGCACGAGTTCCAGGTCCTCCGGTTCGTTGACGGTCCAGACGTACACCGCGTTGCCCGCGGCGCGCAGCGCGGGGACCAGCCGCGGGCGGGTCCGGACGAGGTCCACACCAGGGCCGGCGATCCGGGCGCCGAACGGCAGCCGGCCCAGCGGCAGCAGACGCGGCAGCACCTCCAGCAGCAGCACCGTGGGCAGCGCCGGGGCGAGTTCCCGGACCCGGCGTACGGCGAGCGGCGAGAACGACATCACCGTCACCTGGACGAGATGGCCCGGGCGGGGCTCGGCCAGCCCGTACCGGCGCAGCATCTCGACCAGGCGGCGCTCGACCTCGCCCCGGTAGCGGGACGGGTGCTTGGTCTCGATCAGCAGCCGGACCGGGCGCCCGGCGGCCAGCACCGCGTCGAGCAGCCGCTCCAGCGTGAGCAGCCGGGTGTGCGACTCGTCGAGCGGCGCGTCGTCCTCGGCGAGCGTCGCGGCCCGGTGCCAGGAGCCGAAGTCGAGCGCCTCCAGCTCGGCGAGCGTCCGCGCGCTGACCAGCCCACGGCCGTTGCTGGTGCGATCCAGCCGGCGGTCGTGCACGCAGACCAGGTGCCCGTCGCGGGTCAGCCGGACGTCGCACTCCAGCCCGTCCGCGCCCTCGTCGAGAGCGCGCAGGTAGGCGGCGAGCGTGTGCTCCGGCAGGTCGTACGAGGCGCCGCGATGGGCGAAGACCAGGGGGACGGTCATGGCCGCGTCACCGACTCAGGCGACCCGGCCCGGCTGCCCGTCGTCGGTGACCACCGGACGGCCGGCGGCGGCCCAGTCGCCCATCCCGCCGTCGACGTTACGCACCTGGTCCCAGCCGTTGCGCATGAGGTAACCGACCACCTGGGCGGAACGTCCGCCCGAGCGGCAGATCACCGCGACGTCGCGGTCCTGCGGGATCTCGGCGAGCCGGGCGGGCAGCTCGGTCATCGGCAGGTGATGGGCGGCCGGCGCGTGACCGGCGGCCCACTCGTCGTCCTCGCGGACGTCGAGCAGGTAGACGTCGTCGGGCACGGCCGACGCGGGGACGCTGGGTAGTGAGGCTCCGAACACGGTCACCAAGCCTAGTCGCCCTCGTCGCTCAGAGCCGGTTGACCCAGCGCGGGTTGGCGCCGGCCCATTCCGGCACGCGCGTGTCGCGCAGCGCGGTGAACAGCCCGCCGCCGCCGTTGTCCAGCACCACGTACGAGACGCCGTCGATGGTCTGCGGGTAGGAGGGCACCTGGACCCCGCGCAGGGCGTCCGCGGGCAGGCCGCGCAGCGCGAACAACAGCTCGTCCAGGGGTACGCCGTTGGTGTCGACGGTCAGCGCCCCGCCGGCCGCGCGGAGCACCCGGTCCAGCTTGACCGGGTCGCTGCGCAGCCGCGTCTCGCCCGCCCGGTCGAGCACCGCCCGGAGCATCTGCTGCTGGTGCCGCTGCCGGTCGTAGTCGCCGCCGGGCAGGTCGTAGCGCTGCCGCACGTAGTCGAGCGTCCGTGCGCCGTCCATCTGCTGGCAGCCGGCGTCGAACTGGTGCCGGGTGTGGATCGAGCGCACCGGCGTGTCCACGCACATCCGGATGCCGCCGAGCTGGTCGATCACCTGCTTGAAGCCGGAGAAGTCGACGAGTGCCGCCCCGTCGAAGCGGATCCCGGTGAGCCGGCTCAGGGTGGTGCTGAGCAGCCGGGCACCGCCCTCACCGCCGCCGCCGTGCTCGTACGCGGCGTTGACCTTGTCCTGGCCGCCGGGGAAGCCGGGCGCCGCGGGGAGCGCCACCAGCAGGTCGCGCGGCACGGAGATCAGGTACGCCTGCCGCATCCCGGCCGGCACGTGCACGATCAGGATGCTGTCGGAGCGCTGGTCCTCCGGGTTCGCGCCGGGCCGGTGGTCCGAGCCGATCAGCAGGTAGTTGAGCGCGCCGCCCAGGTCGGTCCGCTTGTTCCGGGCGGCCGGGTCGAGCAGTTGCTCCTTGGCCACGGTGCGGTCGTAGCGCGAGGTGAGCCAGTGCAGCCCGGCGACGCCGAGCGTGGCGAGCAGGACCAGCACGAGCCCGGCGCCGAGCAGGAACCGGGCCCAGCGGGCGGGTCCACCCCGCCCGCGTCGGTTCCGTGCTGGCCTGGACGTGACGATCCCCCCGTAGCCGCGACATGAGACCCGCTCACGTCAGGCTACGGGGGGATCGGCCGGCCGGTACCGCTTTCGCGCAGGTCAGCAGGTCATTTACGGGTGGACAGGACGTCCGGGTTGTTCACCACGAAGTCGGCCAGCTTGTCGCTCTTGACCGCCTGGAACATGTCCATCGTCGTCTCGTTGAACGTCTCCCGGCCGTTGCCGTTGCCGGCGAAGGTGCCGCCGTTGGTCCGCAGCGTGACCAGGTCGTTCCCGTTGAGGTTCTTGAGCGTGAAGATGAAGTCGGCGATCGGCACGCCGCCGGTGTCCAGGACGAACGCCTTGCCCGCGGCCTTCATCAGCGAGTTGAGCTTCAGCGGGTTGGTCAGCATGCCGCCCTCGGTGGCCTTCTTGGCCATCGCCTTGATCAGCTGCTGCTGGTTCTGCTGCCGGTCGTAGTCGCTGTTCGGCAGGCCGTAGCGCTGGCGGGAGTAGTCGAGCGCCTCCCAGCCCTCCATCTCCCGGCAGCCCTTCTTGTGCACCACTGCCTTGTACGGCTTGCCGGTCTTCTTCGCGTCGGCGTTCCACATCGCCTTGCCGTCGACGTACGACATGTGGTGCGACTTGACCTCGTGGCTCACGCAGATGCGCACCGAGCCGAGCGCGTCGATCACGCTCTTGAAGCCGCCGAAGTTGATGATCGCGGCGCCGTCGAAGCCGATGCCGGTCATCGACTTGATCGTCTTGGCCATCAGCTGGGCGCCGCCCTCCCAGCCGCCGCCGTTCTGGGCGCCGTGGAAGAAGGCCGCATTGATCTTGTCGGTGCCGCCCTTGTAGCCGCTCTTCTCGAACGCCGGGATGCGCGCCTCGGTGTCCCGGGGGATCGAGATCAGGTACGCCTGGTCGTGGCTGGCCGGGATGTGCAGGATGATGATCGTGTCCGACCGGACGTCATCGGCGGCCCAGCGCTCGCGGGCGTCCACACCGAGCAGCAGCATGTCGATCGGGCCTTCGAGGCTGTTGCCGCCCTCGGCCTCGCTCTTGCCCGCCCCGCCGAGCAGGTTGCGCTGGGCGATGTTGTCCGTGGCCTGGCCGATGACCGCCTTGCTGCCGACGATCGCGACACCACTGGTCACCATCAGCACGGCGCCGAGCACCAGCGTGAGCTTCGCCCAGAGCGGGTCCTTGCGCTTGGTGCGCTTCTTCTTGCCACCGCCGGGACCGCGACCGCCGGAACCGGGCTGTGTGGGGATGACCGGAGGGACCCGCCCGGATGATCCGGGTGCCGGTGACTGCGGGCGACGGCTGGTCTGGACCGACATGCGTGCTCCAGCTCGGTGATCGGGGGCGGGACCACTTTACGTATCTGTTCCCGTTCTCGCGACCTCGTAGGGGCGCAATTCCCGTCAATACCGGCCAACACCTTTGGGTTGTGGCCGAACGGGCAGGGGTAAGGAGCCGGTCGGCGGTTGGCCTCCGTGGTGGCGAGGTCATAGAGCGCGAGACCGGTCATGTCGTGCCGGCGTCAGCCGCCCGCGTTGTCGCCCGAACCCTTCTGGTTGGCCTGCATCCACTCGGCCATCCGGTCCGCGGCGATGGCCTTGTACATCGCCAGCGCCTTCTCCCGGTCGGAGACCACCACGGACTGGCCGTCGATGGTCTGGCCGCCCAGGTGCGGGCTGGTGACGAACGTCAGGTTCTCGCCCCGCAGGCTGCGGAACTGCACTGCCATGTCGGTCAACGAGAATCCCTGGTCGACCGTGACGGCGGCGGTCACCGCCTTGAGGAAGTCGTTCAGCTTCTTCGGGTTGGTGAGCGTCCCGGTGCTCGCCGCCTTGTCCATCAGCGCCTTCAGGAACTCCTGCTGGTGCCGCATCCGGGCGAAGTCGCCGTCCGGGAACTGCTTGCGCTGCCGGACCCAGTCCAGCGCCTCGGCGCCGTTCATGTGGTTCACGCCCTTGGTGAACGTCCGGTACGGCTTGTGGATCGAGGTGATGGTCCGCTCCACCTTGAGGTCCACCCCGCCCAGCGCGTCGGTGACCTCCTTGAAGCCGCCGAAGTCGATGGCCATGACGTGGTCGATCCGTACGTCGGTGAAGCACTCCACGGTCTTCACCGCGAGCGGCAGGCCACCGAACGCGAACGCCGCGTTGATCTTGTTGCGCGAGCCGGAGTCGCACGACGCGCCCGCGCTCTCCGGGATCGGCACGTACAGGTCACGCGGCACCGAGACCAGGTAGGCGCTCTTGTGGTCGGCCGGGATGTGCATGACGATCACGGTGTCCGCGCGCCACTTGCCGCTCCCGTCGACCGGGGCGTCCGGATCCCGCGAGTCACTGCCCACGAGCAGGATGTTGAACGCGCCCTCGACCTGCTTGGCCGGCCGCCCTCCGGTGATCCCGGCGAACGGGTCGGTGCGGGCCAGGTCGTCGTCCAGGTTGCGGGCGTAGAACCATGCGCCGAGGCTGCCGAGCAGCGCCAGCACCAGTACCGCCACGCCTGCCACCAGGCCGATGCGTCCCCAGCGCGGCCGGGGGCCACGCCGCCCGGACCCGCCCGGACCGCCGCCGCCCGGACCACCGGGACCGGTCGGCCCCACCGGGCCGCCGGGACCGCCCGAGCGGGGCGCCTCGTCGTGGTCGGGGTACCACCTGGTCTCCGAGGGCCGGGCGCGCCCGGTGGCGGCCCGGCCGGAGCCGGGAACCTGGGCGCGACCCGCGCCCCGGCTCAGGTGTCGGGGGATCGGGGCGCCGGCAGACGAGGTCGCTGACATGTAACCGAGGGTAGGTCGGCCGGGCCACCGTCGCCCTCGTACGCGCGCCGGTGTCAGCCGCGTTCCCGTCGGGTTCAGTACCCGAGCCGCCCGCGGAAGTACTCGATCGTGCGTCGGAGGCCGTCTTCGGGCGTGACGCTCGGCTCGTATCCGAGCAGTTCGCGGGCGAGGGTCAGGTCCGGGCGGCGCATCTCCGGGTCGTCGGAGGCGCGAGTGATGTAGCTCACCTCGGACGTGCTTCCGGTGAGTGACACGATCGTCTCGGCGAGTTGCCGCATCGACATCTCGTGCTCGGTGCCGCAGTTGATCGGGCCGGTCTGGGTCGAGTCGAGCAGCAGCAGGATGCCGCGCACCAGGTCGTCGACGTAGCAGATCGAGCGGGTCTGGTTGCCGGTGCCGTGCACCGTGATCGGCTCGCCGCGCAGCGCCTGGGAGATGAACGTCGGGATGGCCCGGCCGTCGTCCGGGCGCATCCGTGGACCGTACGTGTTGAAGATCCGTACGATCGCGGTGTCGGTGCCCCGGCTCCGGTGGTAGGCCATGGTGGCCGCCTCGGAGAAGCGCTTCGCCTCGTCGTAGACGCTGCGGATGCCGATCGGGTTGACGTTGCCCCAGTACGTCTCGCGCTGCGGGTGCTCCTTCGGGTCGCCGTACGCCTCCGAGGTGGAGGCCATCAGGAACCGGGCGCCGTCGTCGGTGGCCCGCTCCAGCAGCGCCAGCGTGGCCACCGAGCCGACCCGGAGGATCTCCACCGGCAGCTTCTCGAAGTCGGTGGGGCTGGCCGGGGACGCCATGTGCAGGATCGCGTCGAACCGCTCGGTCATCGCCGGGTGGTTCGGCAGGCCGTCGGAGATGTCCGCCTCGACGAGCGTGAAGGTCGGCTTGTCCAGCAGGTGGGCCACGTTGTCCTTGGACCCGGTGACGAAGTTGTCCAGCACCACGACGTCGCAGCCGCGCTCGACGAGCCGGTCGACCAGGTGGGACGGGACGAAACCGGCGCCGCCGGTGACGAGGATGCGGTGTCCGGTACCGAAGCGGGGAGCGACCTTCATGGCGGCCAGCCTATACACGCGAGGCGGGGCCCCCGCGTAAGGCAGGGGCCCCGCTCGACGGTGGTGCTCAGTGGGCGCCGGCTCCGGTGAGCGAGCGCACCTCCAGCTCCGCGTACTTCTCCTCGTCGCTCTCCTTGGACAGGATCGTGCCGAGCCAGCCGCACAGGAAGCCGAACGGGATCGAGATGATGCCCGGGTTCGACAGCGGGAACCACTGCCAGTCGTGGTCGGGGAACATCGCCGTCGGCGCGCCGGAGACGACCGGCGAGAAGAAGACGAGCACCACGGCGGCGAGCAGGCCGCCGTAGATGGCCCAGACCGCGCCCGAGGTGTTGAACCGCTTCCAGAACAGGCTGTAGAGGATCGCCGGCAGGTTGCCGGATGCGGCGACCGCGAACGCCAGCGCGACCAGGAACGCCACGTTGAGGTTCTGCGCGTAGATCGACAGGACGATCGACACCGCGCCGATCACCAGCGCGGAGATCCGGGCGACGTTCACCTCCTGCCGTTCCGACGCCTGCCCGTTCTTCATCACGTTGGCGTAGAAGTCGTGCGCCAGGCTGGACGACGACGCCAGTGTGAGTCCGGCGACCACGGCGAGGATCGTGGCGAACGCGACCGCTGCGATGATCGCCAGCAGTGTCGCGCCGCCCAGGTCCCCGCCGAGGAAGTCAATCCCCAGCTTCTCGGCGAGCTGTGGTGCCGCGGTGTTGCCCGCCTTGTCCTGCGCGGTGATCTCCGACCCGCCGACGATCGCCGCAGCGCCGAAGCCGAGCGCCAGGGTGAGCAGGTAGAACGTGCCGATGATGCCGATCGCCCAGAGCACGCTCTTACGGGCTGCCCGTGCGGTCGGCACGGTGTAGAAGCGGATCAGGATGTGCGGCAGGCCGGCCGTGCCGAGGACCAGCGCGATGCCCAGCGAGAGCAGGTCCATCTTGCTGTAGAACGTCTTCAGCGCGTCCCCGGGTGTCTCCACGCCGTAGCGCAGCCCGGGTTCGAGGAACGCCGCTCCCTTGCCGGAGGCGCTTGCCGCGTCGCCGAGCAGCGAGGACAGGTTGAACTTGTACTTGGCGAGCACCAGCAGCGTCATCGCCAGCGCGCCGCCCATCAGCAGGAACGCCTTGACGATCTGGACGTACGTGGTGCCCTTCATGCCGCCGACCGTCACATAGATGATCATGAGGGCGCCGACCATGATGATGGTGGCGACCTTGGCGGTGTCGGCGTCCATGCCGAGGAACGTGGTGCCCGGCTTGATGCCGAGCAGCAGGGCGACGAGCGCGCCCGCGCCGACCATCTGGGCCAGCAGGTAGAAGATCGACACGGTGATGGTGGAGACCGCCGCCGCGGTCCGGACCGGCCGCTGCCGCATCCGGAACGCCAGGACGTCCGCCATCGTGTACCGGCCGGAGTTGCGCAGCAGTTCGGCCACCAGCAGCAGCGCCACCAGCCAGGCGACCAGGAAGCCGATCGAGTAGAGGAAGCCGTCGTAGCCGTAGAGCGCGATGATCCCGGCGATGCCCAGGAAGGACGCCGCCGACATGTAGTCGCCGCCGATCGCCATGCCGTTCTGGAAGCCGGAGAAGGACCGGCCGCCGGCGTAGAAGTCGGTGGCGGTCTTTGTCTGCCGGCTGGCCCAGACGGTGATCGCCAGCGTGATCGCCACGAAGACCAGGAACAGCGTGATGGTGAGGTTCCGGGCGGTGGTGCTGCCCGCCTCAGCCGCGAGGACCGTGTTCATAGGTCACCTCCCCCATCTCGTCGCGGATCCGGTCGGCGACCGGGTCGATCCGGCGGCTGGCGAACCGCGAGTAGAACCAGGCGATGAGGAACGTGGAGACGAACTGGAGCAGGCCGAAGACCAGGGCGACGTTGATGTTGCCGATCAGCTTCGTGCCCATGAATCCCCGCGCGTACGCGGAGAGGATGACGTAGAGCGCGTACCACAGGAAGAACGCGACGGTCATCGGGAAGACGAAGCCGCGCAGCGCGCGACGCAACCCGGCGAACTCGTCCGACCGCTGGACGGCTAGGTACCGTTCCGCCGCCGACTCGGCGGGTGCGGACGCGGGTGTGTCCGTGGACATCTGTGGATCACCACCTTCGCAGGCGTGGGGGAGTTTCGCGCACGGTAGAGAGCGCGCTCCCGACCCGGGAAGGCTCCGCCGCCGGGCGGCGGACGGCTGCGCCGAACGGCGCCCCCACTGCGCCCAGTGACCCACATCACTCCGCTAACCGGTCACCCCGGCCCCGTCGATCATGAAGTTGACGGCGACAAATCGGACGCCGAACGCGGCCAACTTCATGATCGTCGGCGCGAGGGGGTCAGCCGGGGAGGTCGTGGTAGCGGCCCCGGTAATGCAGCAACGGGGGTGTGTCCCGGGGGAGGTCCACCGACTCGATGGTGGCCTCGACCAGCAGACCCCAGCCGTACTCGCGGGCGGTGTCCAGGCGGCAGCCCGCCCAGCCGCCGGCGTCCGCGGGCACCGGGCCGTACGGCGTCTCGGTCCAGGCGTCCAGCGCGAACAGGCCGCCGGGCGACGGAAACAGGCCGGCGAAGCGGTCGGCGAGCTGCCGGTGCTGCGGGCCCAGCGGGGCCACCGCGAACCGTCCCGCCTCCTCGACGGCCGCCCACAGGTCCGACTCCGGGTCGATCAGGCCCAGCAGGCGGTCCGGCTCGCCCTCGGCCACGAGGGTGGAGGAGACGGTCAGCCCGGCCGGACCGGGCGCGGTCCAGAGCGTCACCGGGGCGGCCAGCCGTCCGCGCAGCCGGCGTACCGGCGAGCGTTGCGCGGCCGGCGCCGCGAACGGATCGGTGGAGTGGATCTGCGCGCCCGGCTCTGGATTCACGTGAAACATTGTGCCGCCCGTCCCCGCGCGAGGTTCGACGGAACGCCCTACCCTGCCGGGCATGGCTCTCATTCCCCCGCAGCAGCTCGCCCAGGAACGGGTCGTCGCCGCCGACGCCATCCTGGGCGGCCAGGTCGACCTGCGTGCCTATCCCCACCGGCACCTGCTGGTCAGGGCGAACAACACCTGGGGCCGCAGGGCGTTCCAGCCGCTGATGGAAGCGGTGGAGCACCTGTCGAACTACGGCTGGGAGCTGGTCACCATGACCAGCGTCGGCGACGGCCACCACGTCTACGCGGCGATGCGCCGCACCGCCTGACGGCCGCCCGGGACGCGCGGCTCAGTCGTCGGCGAGCAGGCGGCGGGCGGCGGCCAGCACCTCCGGGTCGGCGCAGCCGGCCGCGTACCCGGCGATCCGGCGGCGGATGTCGCGCCCGAGCAACCACTCCCCGATCCGCTCGGCGACCGGGCGCAGGAACGCCGGCCGGCAGCGGAAGTTGTACCGCCACGTCGCGACAGTGGTGCCGGGATCGGGGCCGGGCGCGAACCGCCAGCCGCCGCCGAACCGCTCGAAGAACCACGGTCCGCGCACCATCTTCATGCCGACGTTGGTCGGCGGTGACCAGGAGACGTACTCGCTGACCATGACCAGGCCGTGCCGGGACCGGGTGTACGTGCGCACGCCGCGGCCGGGCCGCGTCGCGCCGTCGACGAAGTGCTGCTCGCGGACGAACGGATCCCAGCGGTACCGCACCGGGGCGGTGGTCTGGGAGACGGCGAACGCCAGCTCCGGCGGGACCGGGACCGTGGTGACCGCTTCGACGACAGGCATCAGCGCCTCGGCGTGACAGCGGCCAGCAGCTCCGGCTGCCGGTGATCCAGCGTGTCCCCCGCCATGTACGCGCCGAGCAGTGCCGCGCCTCCGCCGTACGCCAGGCCGACCGGCAGCGCCAGCCAGAGCCACACGTCGCCGAGCAGCGCGGCGGCCACCACGAACGGCACCGCCACCACCGCCGAGCCGACCATGGAGACCAGGGTGAGCAGGCCCTTGGTGAATCCCGCGCCACTGTTCATGGCGAACGGGTTGCTCGACTCGGGCAGCGAGTACGCGCCGAGCACGGAGACGAACGCGTTGATCGCCAGCCCGCAGCCGTACGCGGCGAACAACGCGCCGCCCATGACGCCGAGCCATTCGGGCCGGCCGAGGACGATCGCCAGCGCGACCGCGATCACGACGAGCATCGGCACCACGTAGACCGAGAACGCGACCATCCGGGCCCGCAGCTCCACCCGCCCGGGCACACCGGCGACCAGGTTCGCGGCGTACGAGCTGCCGTCGAAGCCGAACTGGTTGGCGAGCGTCAACGACGCCAGCGCCCCGACGAAGACCATGGTGAGGCTGACCATCGCCGGCGACGAGTCGGCGGTGGCCTGGTCGAACGCGGCGCCGCCCTCGGACAGGAACGCGGGGCCACCCAGGTTGACCATCAGCGGCACGAACACGCCGACCACGGCGACGGTGATCAGGTTGGCCCGGCGACGGGCGTCCCGCCACCAGTAGCGGCACTCGCGGGCGACGAGCGCGCCGAACCGGTCCCGCCGGGTCCAGCCCACCGCGCGGGGGAAGAGCTGCGCGACCGCGCCGCCGGCCACGCCGCGCGGCGTCCGCGCGGGGCCGCTGCTCGCGGTGCCCACCATCGCCGACTCCAGCGACCGCGACCACCAGACCAGGAGTACGCCGAGCGTCGCGACCGCGATCAGCAGCTTCACCACGGCAGCGCCGGCGCGGCCCTCCGCCACGTCGACACCGGCGGTCCACGGCGCGCCGAACGGCGTCCAGCCGACCACCCGGGCCACGCCGTCCAGCCGGTCCCAGTCGGTCTGCCGCACCGCGGCGAGCACCAGCAACTGCAACGGCCCGAGCAGCGCGGCCAGCACCGCGAGCAGCACGGCGGCCAGGTCGCGTACCCGGCGGGAGCGCAGCATCGTCGCGAACGCGCTCGTGATCGCGCGGGCGCCGGCCAGGCAGACGAGCAGGCCGAGGACCACGCCCAGCGCACCGGCCAGGGCGGCGGCCCAGCCGCCGAGCGCGCCGGCGGTGACCACCAGCCCGGCCGCCGTGATCGCCGTCGCCAGGGCCGGCACGCTGACCAGGGCGGCGGCCAGCAGGCCGGTGACCAGGGTGCGGCGGGACAGCGGCAGCAGCGCGAACCGGGCCGGGTCGAGCGTCTCGTCCACGCCGAAGAAGACGAGCGGCAGGAGCAGCCAGCCGAGCGTCAGCAGCCCACCGCCGAACGCGGCGATCATCAGTGCGTACCGGGACTCGCCGGCCAGCCCCGGCGCGGCCAGCAGGAAGAACCCGACGGCGGCGAACCAGAGCCCGAACAGCAGGCCGAGGACGAACAGCGCGACCCGCCAGGTCTGCCCCCGGAAGTTGTTGCCGAGCACCCGCAGCTTGAGCCGGACGAAGTGCCAGGGCGACACGCGCCGGGCCGGACGCTCGGGGACGGTCACCGGGACAGCCACGACAGCTCCTCGCCGGTCGCGGTCCGGCCGCCGACCACCTCCACGAAGACCTCCTCCAGCGACCGGTCGCCGCGCACCTCGGCCAGCGTGCCGACCCGCTTGATCCGGCCCTCGGCCAGGATCGCCACGTGGGAGCAGAGCCGCTCGACCACCTCCATCACGTGGCTGGAGAAGATCACCGTGCCGCCGCCGCCGACGTACCGGTGCAGGATGTCGCGGATCAGCGCCGCCGAGACCGGGTCGACCGCCTCGAACGGCTCGTCCAGCACCAGCAGGCGCGGACCGTGCAGCAGCGCGCAGGCCAGCCCGATCTTCTTCTTCATGCCGGCCGAGTAGTCGACCACCAGCGTGCGGCCGGCGTCGGAGAGCGCCAGCACGTCCAGCAGCTCCGCCGCCCGCTGGTCGACCACCGCCGGGTCCATGCCGCGCAGCAGACCGTGGTACGCCAGCAGCTCCGCCCCGCTCAGCCGGTCGAAGAGGCGTACGCCGTCCGGCATCACGCCGAGCAGGCTCTTGGCGCGGACCGGGTCGGCCCAGACGTCGTACCCGAGCACCCGGGCCTCACCGGCGTCGGGCCGCAGCAGGCCGACGGCCATGGAGAGGGTGGTGGTCTTGCCCGCTCCGTTCGGTCCGAGCAGGCCGTAGAACGAGCCGGTCGGCACGGCGAGGTCGACGCCAGCGACCGCGACCTTGGTGTCGAAGCGCTTGGCCAGACCACGGAGGGACAGCGCCGGGTGCTGATCGGTCATGGTCCGACCGTATCGGGCTCCGGCCAGCGGCTGCTCGGACGCCAGGATGATCTCGCGTCATCCCTGAGAGGTACGAGTCGGATCACCGACGGCCGGCAACCGGCGACCGGGGCGGTGGGTGTCAGTCCCAGGGACGGCAGCGGGGAGAGACATGGATCCGGACAGTGGGTTCGAGGAGTTCTACCGGAACAGCAGACAACGCGTGGTGACGGTGCTGTACGCGCTCGGCGGCGACCGGGCCGAGGCTCAGGACGCCGCCCAGGAGGCGTACGCGCGGGCCTGGCAGCGCTGGTCGCAGGTGAGCGAGTACGACGATCCGGAGGCGTGGGTGCGTACGGTCGGGCACCGCCTGCTGGTCAACCGGTGGCGCAAGGTCCGCAACAGCGTCGTCGCCTACCGGCGGCACGGGCCACCACCGCCCGTGCGGCCACCTTCGGAGAACACGGTGGCGCTGGTCGCCGCGCTGCGGCAGCTCTCCGCGGACCAGCGGCAGGCGGTGGTCCTCCATCACCTGGCGGACCTGTCGGTCGCGGAGATAGCCGCGCAGACCGGCGTACCCAGCGGCACGGTCAAGGCTCGCCTCTCCCGGGGTCGCAAGGCCCTCGCCGCCCTGCTCGACATGACCCTGTCGGAGGAGATCCGCAATGCCTGAGCCGATCTTCTCAGACCTGTACCGGGACACCGAGCACCTCGTCTGGGCCCCCACCGAGCAGGTGCGCCGTCGCGGCCGGCAGCGGACGAGGCGTACCCGGATCGCCGCCGCTCTGGCCGCCGCGGTCGCGGTGGGCGTCGTCACGTCGGGGGTGGCGCTGGCCCGTCCCGACGTCGCACCGCCACCAGTGCCTCCGGCCACAGTCGTTCCCAGCACGCCGGCGCCCACGCGCAGCGTCACGCCGTCCGCGGAGCCGTCCGCGAGCGGGACGCCGACGCCGGACCGCACCGTCGGACGGCCGTCCGGCACGACCGGCGGGTCGACCGGGCGTCCGCCGAGCCGGACGATCCCGCCGGCGGCGATGCTCCAGCTCGCCGATCTGCCGAAGGGCTTCACGACGCCGGCGAAGGTGGACGGCGACTGGTCCCTGGAGTCCGCGACCGTCCACTGCGACAACGAGTCGCCGGCGCTGGACACCGGGCAGGTGGCGAGCAGGTCGGTGCAGTTCGACTCGCCCAGCGACTGGATCGTCGAGCGGGTGACGCGGCACTCGGGCACCTCCGCCACCACCGTCATGAAGCGGGTCCGCCAGTTGGTCACGGACTGCGAGCCGGCGCACCCGGACGACTCGTTCTCCGTCCTGGCCGAGTCGCTCGGCGGCGACGACGCGGTGCTCGTGGGCGGCGAGATCGACGGGACGCCCGCCCGCTGGGTCGTGGTGCGGCAGGGCGACCTGGTCGCTCAACTGCGGGTCGACCACCAGACCACGCCCCGCGAGGCCCGGCGCGTCGTCGGATGGGTGGTGAACCGCCTCTGCGCCGGCACCGACAGCTGCTGACCGGTCTGCCCGCGTCACAGACGCAGCGACTCCGGGGTGTGCAGGCGGAGCATTGTGGCGCCGACGTCGCGGGGCAGCCGCCGCCGGCTCGCCATCGACACCACCACCATGACGGTGAACGCCAGCGGCACCGTCCACGCCGCGGGCTGGGTGGTGAGCGTCGCCGGCCACCCGGTCAGCGGCGGGCCGAGCACGGTGAGCAGCACCGCGCCGACCGCCGCGCCGCCGCCGACCAGCACTCCGGCGGCGGCGCCCAGGTCGGTCAGGCCGCGCCACCAGATGCCGAGCACCAGCAGCGGGCAGAAGCTCGATGCGGCGACCGCGAACGCCAGCCCCACGACCTGCGAGACGTCCAGCCCGGAGACGTTCAGGGCGAGCACCGCCGGCACCCCGCCGGCGATCACCGTGGCGATCCGGAAGCCGCGTACCGAGCCGCGGCCCAGCACGTCGGTGGAGATCACCCCGGCCACGCTCGTGAGCAGGCCGGACGAGGTGGACAGGAACGCCGCGAACGCGCCGGCGGCGACGAGCGCGGCGAGCAGCCGGCCGGTGGTGCCGTCGCCGAGCGCCGCGCCGGGCAGCAGCACCACCACCGCGTCGGTCTGGCCGCTGACGAGCAGTTGCGGGGTGTAGATGCGGCCCAGCACGCCGTAGACGGTGGGCAGCAGGTAGAAGACGCCGACGAGCGCCAGCACCACGAGCGTGGTGCGGCGGGCCGCGGCGCCGTCGGGGTTGGTGTAGAAGCGGACCAGCACGTGCGGCAGGCCCATCGTGCCGAGGAACGTGGCCAGGATCAGCGAGTACGTGGCGAACAGTCCCCTGTCGTCCTCGCCCGCCGTGTCCGGCAGCAGCCATTCGGTGGCACCGGTCGCCGCGCCGGACACCTCCGGCACCGGGTCACCGGCGGCGAACTCCAGGCGGTCGCCGGGGCGTACCTCCCGGATGTCGCCGTCGGGCAGGGTGAGCGTCGCGCGGTGCTCGACCACGACAGTGGTCGCGGTCCGGAACGTCGGGCCGTCGGGCGGGGTCACCGCCGGGCGGGCGTCGGCCTGCCACTGCAACGCCAGGAAGATCGCGGGTACGGCGAGAGCGGTGAGCTTCAGCCAGTACTGGAACGCCTGCACGAAGGTGATCGCCCGCATGCCGCCCAGCGCCACGTTCGCGGTCACCACCACGGCGACGAGCAGCGCGCCGAGCGGGTACGGCGAGCCGGTGAGCGTGGCCAGCGTCAGCCCGGCGCCCTGCAACTGCGGCACCAGGTAGAGCCAGCCGATGAAGATCACGAAGACGGTGGCGAGCGTCCGCAGCCGGCGCGAGCCGAGCCGCACCTCGCAGAAGTCGGGCAGCGTGAACGCGCCGGAGCGGCGCAGCGGCGCGGCCACGAACAGCAGCAGCGCGAGGTATCCGGCGGCGAAGCCGACCGGGTACCAGAGCACGTCCACGCCGTACTTGAGGATCAGTCCGGCGACGCCGAGGAAGCTCGCCGCCGACAGGTACTCCCCGCCGATCGCGGCGGCGTTCCAGGTCGGGCTGACCGCCCGGGACGCGACCAGGAAGTCCGAGGTGGTCCGCGCCAGCCGCAGCCCGTAGAACCCGATGCCGACGGTGACCAGGGTGACGGCGACGATCGCCGGGACCACGTAGCCGTTGGACATCAGTGTTCCGGCCGTCGGATCAGGTCGACGAAGTCCTGCTCGTTGCGTTCGGCCAGCCGCACGTACGCCCAGCCGACCACGATCAGGAACGGGAAGGACACCACGCCGAGCAGCAGCCACGGCAGGTTGACCCCGAGCACTGTGACCCGGCCGACGGTGGGCGCGATGGCGAACAGCCAGGGCAGGCCGCCGAGGCCGATCAGCACCAGCAGGCTGAGCCGTAGGGCGAGGGAGAGCTGGGCGCGCATCAGCCCCTGCACGAGCGTCTCGCCGACCGGTGTCTGCTGGGTCAGCTCGGATCGGGTGCGATCGGCCGGGTCGCCCGTCCGGGAGACCTCGGCCAGCACGATCCGGGTCCGCTTCGGCGCGGCGGCCGGCGCCGACGCGCTTCCCGGCTCGGCGGTGGGTGGGGACGCGCGCGGGCCGGGAACCGGGGCGGCCCCGACGGGCCGCCCCGAAGGTTGCTGTTCCTCGGCTCCGGTCACCCCCGGCAGTCTCGCCCGCTCAGCGGGATTGTCAAGAGCACGGCTCCGAGCCCTGTGCACAACCTGTGGATAACGCTTCACGGTTGTGGATAACCCAGTGGATGGCGTGGAGTCGTTGTGGACAGCGTCAGTCCAGCCCCACCCGTACCGGGTTCGCGGTCGCCGAGCCGAGCCATGTGTGCGGGTTGCCGAACCAGCACCAGCCGAGCTTCGGCGCGCCCTGGCTGATCCAGAGCGCCGGCACCCGCCGGTCGCCGCAGCGCGACCCGACGAGCGAGAAGCACCTGTTGCTCGCCAGCGCCTGCGGGTGCAGCGTGACGAACGCCAGCCCTTCGTCGATGGTGATCGGCAGCCGGTCCTTCGCGGTCATGTCCTCCAGCGCGGCCGACGGCGGCAGGTTGCGGTACTCCTCGCCCCGGTCCACGTCGAAGAGCAGGTACGCGGGCCTGGGCGGCACCTCCAGTTCCTTGATCGGGTCGAAGGTGGGCAGGTCGTCGGCGGGGAAGTTCCGGTCGAGGACGCCGGTCTTGCGCTTGCCGGCGAGCGTGGTGAGCGCGATCCGTTCCGGCACCGGCACCAGCTCCCGCGTGGTCACCAGCAGGAACGGCACCCGCGCGTCGGTGGGGCCGGCCAGGTCGGCGGCACCGGTCACGGCCGCGTCGCGCAGTGGGGTGAGCAGCGTCCGGAACTCCTCCTCGGTCTGTCCGGCCAGCGCCGGATAGCCGAGTTGGACGAGCCGGTCGAGCTGGCGGTCGAATTCGGTAGCGGCGTCGAAGCGGTCGTCGGACATGCGGTCCTCCACCCTGTCGTACGGTCTGCCGTACATTGTACGTCAGCGTCGACGGTGACCCCGCCCCTCAGCGGCTCCAGTCCTGTTTCGCGGCGCGGACCAGCTTGTCCTTCAGCTCCCGGGTGTGCCGGCGGCTCACCGGCAGCTCGGATCCGTCGATCACCACCACGTAGCCGGAGTTGACCAGCCGCAGCTCGGCGATGAGCCGCAGCTGCACCAGGTAGGAGCGGTGGATCCGGACGAACCCGGCGTCGGCCCAGCGCTCGGCCAGCGTCGCCAGCGAAACCCGGACCAGGTGCGACCCCTCCGCCGTGTGCAGCCGCGCGTAGTCGCCCTGCGCCTCCACCCACCGCACCGCCGAGCGGGGCAGCATCCGGGTGGTGCCGGCCAGCTCGATCGGGATGGTCGGATCCTCCTCCGCCCGGGCCAGCGCGGCCGGATGCGACGGCACCACCCGGGAGCCGATCACCCGGCGCAGCGACTCGGCCAGCCGCTCGGCGCGTACCGGCTTGCGCACGTAGTCGGTGGCGCCCAGGTCGAACGCGTCCACGGCGCCGTCGTCGTACGCGGTGACGAACACGATCGCCGGCGGACGGGCGAACCGGCGCAGCACCCGGGCCAGCTCCATGCCGTCCAGCCCCGGCATCCGGATGTCGAGGAACACCACGTCCACGTCGTCGTCGCGCAGCACACGCAACGCCTCGGTCGCGTCCCCGGCCGTGTGCAGCCGGGCCACCCGGGGATCGGCGCGCAGGTGGTACGCCAGCTCGTCGAGCGCGGGCGGCTCGTCGTCCACCGCCAGCACCCGGAGGAATCCGGTGCCGGTGACGGTCATGACGACGCCCGGACGCCGGGGTGGAACTTCGGTACACGCATGCTGACCTTCGTACCCGAACCCAGGCCGGTCTCCACGACCAGGCCGAACCCGTCGCCGAAGACCGACCGGAGCCGTTCGTCGACGTTCGAGAGGCCGACGTGCTGCCCCGGGTCGTCGGCCGGGTCGCCGGCCGCACCCGACACCTCCGCGATGCCGGCGGTCAGCGTCGTCGGATCCATCCCCACCCCGTCGTCCTCCACCGTGATGTGACACTCCGCGCCCGCGTCCCGGGCCTCGATGCTCACCATGCCGGTGCCCGGCTTGCGGGACAACCCGTGGCGGACCGCGTTCTCCACCAGCGGCTGGAGGCAGAGGAACGGCAGCGTCACCGGCAGCACCTCCGGCGCGATCTGCAGGCGCACCTGGAGCCGCTCGCCGAAACGCGCCCGCTCGATGGTCAGGTAGCGGTCGATCGAGCGCAGCTCCTCGGCGAGCGTGGTGAACTCGCCGTGTGCCCGGAACGAGTAGCGGGTGAACTCGGCGAACTCCAGGATCAGCTCCCGCGCCCGCTCCGGGTCGGTGCGCACGAACGAGCCGATCGCGGTGAGCGCGTTGTAGATGAAGTGCGGGCTGATCTGGGCGCGCAGCGCGCGCACCTCGGCCCGCGCCAGCCGCTCCCGCGACGACTCCAGCTCGGCCAGCGCGAGCTGGTCACCCGCCCAGTGCGCGGTCTCCAGCGTCGCCTGCACCAGACCCGGGGCCGGGCGCTCGTCGGCCACCGCCACCAGCGCCCCGACCACCCGCCCGTCCGCGCGCAGCGGCGCCACCACCGCGCCGCGTACCGGGCAGTCGACCAGGTCGCAGTGCAGCTCCGACTCGCCCAGCACTGTCGAGCGCCCGCTGTCGGCCGCCCGCCGGGCCGCCGCGACCAGCTGGTCGCCGTGGTGCGCGCCCTGCCCGTCGACCGCGAGCAACGTGTCCCGGTCGGTCAGCGCCAGCCCGGCCGCGCCCACGAGGGCCCGCAGATGGCGTACGGCCTTCGCCGCGTCCCCCGCGGTCAGGCCGGCGCGCAGCGGCTCGGCGGCGAGCCCTGCCGTGTGCAGCACCTCGTACGTGGCCCGCTGCGTGGCGGTGGCGATGCCCCGCCGGCCGCGCAGCCGCAGCACCGCCCAGAGCGCCGCGGCCAACGCGGTGATCAGCGAGACGACGGCGAAGACGGCGGAGAGGTTGCCACCCACGCAGCGATCCTGCCGGGTGCCGGCCCGGTAGCGCTAGTACGCGCCCTTGCGAGCAAGCACCACGCCCACGGTCCGCCACAGGATGCTCAGGTCGTACGCCAGCGACCAGTTGTCGACGTAGTAGAGGTCGAGCCGGACCGCCTCGTCCCAGGACAGGTCGGAGCGGCCGGAGACCTGCCACAGACCGGTCATGCCCGGCCGGACCAGCAGCCGGCGCCGCACGTCGCCGAGGAAGTCGCCGTCGTCGGCGGGCAGCGGGCGCGGGCCGACGAGCGACATCTCGCCCCAGAGCACGTTGATCAGCTGGGGCAGCTCGTCCAGCGACGTGGCACGCAGGAAGCGGCCCACCGGGAAGACCCGGGGGTCCTGCTTCATCTTGAACAGCATGCCGTCGGTCTCGTTCCGGTCGACCAGGCCGGCCAGCCGCTCCTCGGCGTCCACGTACATGGTCCGGAACTTCCAGACCCGGAACGTCCGCCCCTCGTGGCCCACGCGGGGCTGGCGGAAGAAGACCGGCCCGGGATCGGAGATCCGGATCGCGACGGCGATGGCGAGGAAGAGCGGGACCAGCAGCAGCAGGCCCAGCCCGGCGGCGACCCGGTCCATCAGGTTCTTGGCCAGCAGCGCCGGCCCGGACAGGGTCGGCTCCTCGACGTGCAGCAGCGGCAGGCCCTCGATCGGGCGGATGTGCACCCGGGGACCGGCGATGTCGGTGAGCTGGGGCGCTACCACCAGGTCGACGCCGGAGCCCTCCAGCTGCCAGGCCAGCCGGCGCAGCTCGCCCGGCTCGGCGCTGGCCGAGCCGCAGACCGCGATCGTGTCGCCGCCGACCTCACGCACCAGCGCCAGGACGTCGCGGCCCGCGTACACCGGCACCGGGGTCTCCAGGCCGCGCGCGGCGGCGTACCCGTCGGTGAGGTGGATGGCCACCGGCACCAGGCCGACGGACGGGTTCCGGGTGACAGTGGTGTAGACCTCCAGGCACTCCGGAAGCGTGCCGACGAGCACCATCCGGTGCCCGGCGTGGCCGGCGCGGCGGCGCAGCGCGTGCAGGCAGGCCCGGGCGATCATGCGGACGAGCAGGATCAGCAGCAGGGCGCCGAGCAGCGCGAAGCCGACCGTCCATCGGGACAGGGAGTAGGTCTTCGTGGCGAAGGCGATGAACGAGACCGCCGCCGCGACCGCGACGCCCGCCCGGATCACCCGCTTGAACTCGTCCGGGCCGAGACCCAGGTAGCGCCGGTCGTAGGCCCGGTTGCCCCAGAGGAAGAGCAGCCAGCCGAGCGGCAGGAGCACGAACGCCACGGTGTAGAACCAGGCTTGCGGCGAGTTGCGGAAGCCGGAGTCGGCCTGCTCGAAGATCTGCACGGCCAGGAAGCTGGCCAGGGCGGCCGCGCCGAAGTCGAGCAGCAGCAGGAACCCGATGTAGGGCCGGTGCCACCGGGACACCCGGCGCCGGGCGCGGGCCCACGCCGACCGGGGTACGCCGTTGTGCGACGGCGGAGTCGGCGGCTGGATCTCAAAGCTGTCGACGTGCCGCACGCTCTTGCTCCGGCCTCTGTCGGTTACCGGGCGCTGGAGGCTTGTCGTCACCTCAACCCATGTCCTCCCGCATGACCCGCGTCCTCACTCGGCGTGAGGGCCCGGGTCGCTCACCGTCCCAGTCTCCCACGCGGGCCCGGCCCGGACCGGCCCCCGCGAGGAAGCCGTTCCGCTGGTGCTCGGTGAGATCTGGCCGGCTCCGAATCAGTTGTGAAGCCGGGGACCGAGCCACTATACCGATGGATGACGGCTCGGGTAGAGGGGCGGACCGGACCTTCGGTGATCGCGGGTCGATTCCGCTCGGTAACCGGCGAATGCCATTACTCACCGTACGAGGCGGGACAACCTTCGGTCAGCCAGCGGCTTCCCGCCGGTCTGACAGGTGGGGCAGTACTGGAGGCTCGAATCGGCGAACGAGACCTCCCGCACGGTGTCGCCACAGACCGGACACGGCAGTCCCTTGCGGGCGTGCACCTTCAGGCCCGAACGCTTCTCGCCCTTCAGCTCCGCGGCCCGCTGCCCCATCGATCGGCGTACCGCGTCGCCGAGGACCGTGCGTGTCGCCGCGTGCAGACCGGCGAGCTGGTCGTCGGTGAGCCGGTCGGTGATCGCGAACGGCGAGAGCCGCGCCGCGTGCAGGATCTCGTCCGAGTATGCGTTCCCCACCCCGGCGAGCACCGCCTGGTCGGTCAGCACGCCCTTCACCTGACCCCGGCGGCTGCGCAGCCGCTCGGCGAATGTGGGCAGGTCCGCCTCCAGCGCGTCCGGCCCGAGCTTCGCCACGCCCGGCACCTGCGCCGGGTCGGTGACCAGGTAGGCGGCCAGCTTCTTCTGGGTGCCGGCCTCGGTCAGGTCGAAGCCGGAGCCGTCGTCGAGGCGTACCCGCACCGCGATCGGGCCCTTGCCGGGCCGCAGCGGGGTCGCCGACGGGAACGCCTCCCGGTAGTGCAGCCAGCCCGCCCGGGCCAGGTGGACCACCAGGTGCAGTCCCTCGTCGAACCGTACGTTCAGGAACTTGCCGTACCGGCCGGCGCCGGTGACCGCACGGCCGGCGACCGCGCTCGGCGGCGGATCGTACGTCTTCAGCGCGCTGATCGCGGCGACCTCGAACCGCTCGACGCGGCGGCCCACCGCACGCTCGCGCAGGTAACCGGCGAGCGCTTCCACCTCCGGAAGTTCGGGCACGGTACAACGGTAGCCTTCTTTCCCGTGAGCGCGAGGAATGAGCTTGCGAGTCCCATGCGCGAGCGCGAGGAGTGAGCTTGCGAGCCCCGCAGCCGCGAGCAGAGATCGGCACAGTCGCGAACGAAAGGCGAGCTCTGTGAGAATCGTGGTGGCGCACAACCGGTACCGGGAAGCCCAGCCCTCCGGCGAGAACACGATCGTCGACGCGGAGATCGCCCAGCTCACCGCCGCCGGCGTGGAGGTGCTGCCGTTCCTGCGCAGCTCGGACGAGATCCCGGCGATGTCCAAGCCGGCCAAGGCGCTGCTGCCGATCTCGCCGATCTGGGCCCCGAAGGCCCAGCACGACCTCGACCGCCTGCTCACCGAGCACCGGCCGGACGTGTTGCACCTGCACAACCCGTACCCCCTGCTCTCGCCCTGGGTGGTGCGGACCGCGCACAAGCGCGGTGTGCCGGTGGTGCAGACCGTGCACAACTACCGGCAGGTCTGCTCCTCGGGCCTCTACTTCCGCGACGGCGTGATCTGCCAGGACTGCCGGGGGCGGACGCTGGGCGTACCGGCGATCGTGCACCGCTGCTACCGCAACTCCCGGGCGCAGAGCGCGCTGATGGCGACCACGCTCGCCGTGCACCGCCCCACCTGGAAGTCGGTGGACCGGTACATCGCGCTCACCACGGCAGTCGCTGATCATCTGCGCGACTACGGCATCCCGGACGAGCGGATCGTGGTCAAGCCGAACGCGGTACCCGACCCGGGCACCCCGGCGCCGGCCGGGAACGGCTTCCTCTTCATGGGCCGGCTCAGCCCCGAGAAGGGCCTGGACCTGCTGCTCTCGGCGTGGCGGCGGCACCCGGTGGGCGCGCTCGGCCCGCTGCGAATCGCCGGTGACGGCGAGCTGCGTCCGCTCGCCGAGGCGGCCGCCGCGGAACGCCCCGACGTGCTCTACCTGGGCCAGCTCGACCGCCCCGGGGTACGCGCGGCGCTGGCCGACAGCTCCGTGGTGCTGGCCACCTCCACCTGGCACGACGTGCTGCCCACGGTGATCATCGAGGCGCTGGCGGCCGGGCGGCCGGTGCTCGGGACCGCACTCGGCGGCATCCCGTACCTGGTGGGCGCGGACGGCCCGCGTGAGCCCGCCGGCACCGGCCCGGCCGAGGTGGCCACCGCGTCGCCGGGCGACGGGCGGGTCGCGTTGCCCTCCGGCGTGCGGCGCGGCGAGGCCGGCTGGGTGGTGGCGCCGGAGGCCGACGCGCTGGCGGCGGCACTGCCGCTGGCCGCCGCCGAGGCACCCACACTCGCCGGAGCGGCCCGGTCCCGCTACGAGCGCACCTTCCACCCCGACGTGATCACCAAGCGCCTGATCGACATCTACGCCTCGCTCACCTGACCCCCAACCGCGTCGATCTTGCACTTGCGGCCCCGACAAAAGGGACGGAACTCCCTCCGGAGGGGCGGCAACTGCAAGAT
>NZ_RCVK01000154.1:0-30978 GCF_003667485.1 Micromonospora sp. BL1 | reverse complement strand
CTGGGGGTGGAATCGCTGGCGGGTGGGTGGCGTTGTAACCGGGTGAGCGACCGAGCACCAGCCGAGCCCTTCTAAGGGCTGCGCTGGCTGTGGGAACAGTCTTGGGCTGGTGGTCGTTGAGTTCGGTTCTGGCGACGTGAGCCGCGGGGAATGGTCCCGGCGGGCTGGTCGCTGAACACGGTTCCGACGACGTGGACCCCCGCGCCCCTCCGGTGGCGTGCACCGCCTCGGGAATGATGGCGGGTGGCGGGTCGTTGGACATGCTTCCGGCGCCGCGCAGAGGCAACCCCCTGCCGCGCGAGCAGCCGAGATCCCCCCAGACTTTTTGAGCGCCTGACGGTGCCCGCGTATCCCGTCCCCCGGGTGCGTCGACCCCCGAATGGAGCATTTCTGATGAACACGATCCTGCGGAAGAGCGTTCTGGGTATTGCTGGTCTGGCCTTCACCGGTGGCGTCTTCGCCGGTCCGGTGGCCGCTCACGCGGCGGACACCACCACGCATGCGAAGCCGGTGAGTGTCACGGTGCAGGGTGACAAGTTGATCCCGCACGGTGTGCAGGGCAAGCAGTCCCGTATCGACCTGAACGACGAGCAGACCAAGAACGTGAAGGCGATCATCGCCGCGACGAAGAAGGCCGGCATGGACGAGCGCGCCGCCGTCGTGTCGATCGCGACGGCGTTGCAGGAGTCGAAGCTGGAGAACCTCGGCCACCTCGGTGACCGTAACGACCACGACTCGCAGGGCCTGTTCCAGCAGCGCCCGTCCTCCGGCTGGGGCACGGTGGAGCAGATCACCGACCCCGAGTACTCGACCACGGCGTTCCTGAAGGGTCTGAAGCAGGTCGACGGCTGGCAGGACATGCCCCTGACCAAGGCCGCCCAGACCGTCCAGGTCTCCGCCTACCCCGACCACTACGCCCAGTGGGAACAGCAGGCCGCCGACCTCGTCGCCGAACACTGGAACAAGTAAGACACACGAGAAGGCCGGCACCCCGAACCAACGGGGTGCCGGCCTTCACGCGTCCGGGTGAACCGGGCGCGGTAGCAGGGGTGGCCCCGGCCGCGGCGAGGGTTGGATGCGGGGCATGGACGAGGTGGACGCCCCGGCACTGCGGCAGGCGTACGAGGAGTTGTTCGCGGAGATCGACGCGGGCGGGTTCGGGCCGCCGCCGGAAGGGCAGTTGAGCGCCGAGCAGATCGTCGCGCACCTCGCCGCCAACGACGAGTTGATGAGCGAGGCGACCGAGGCGGTGCTGGCCGGCTCGCCGTTCGCCTACTACGACCTGGACACCATCCACCGTCCGCAACTCGACGCGTTGGTCTCCGAGTGCGGCGGGCTGGACGGCCTGGCCGCGTTGTTCCGGGCAACCAGCCAGAAGCTGTGCGCGTTGGCGGAGCGGCTCGGCCCGGCGGCGGAGACACCTGTGGACACGGTGCTGCGCGAGGGCTTCGACCTGGACGTGGACGACTCCCTGCCCTGGGGCAGAGCGCTGGACCTGCACATCCGCGTGCACCTGCCGCTGCACCTGGCGCAGCTCCGCGCCCTGCGCCGCCAGCCCCACCTCGCCTGACCGCCTGACCGCCAGGCCGTCGATCAAGGAGTTGTGGCGGTGGACAACTCCGACACGTCCGGCCCTCCAGGCGCCACCACTCCAAGATCGACGGAGGCGGGGCGCGGGCCAGGAGACGGGCGGAACGTGCGGCGGTAGGCGGTGGGAGCCACGCCGACCCGGGCGTGGAAGTGCTGGCGCAGCGCGGCGGTGGTGCCGAAACCCGCGTCCCGGGCGATCCGGTCGACGCTCAGATCCGTGGTCTCCAGCAGCAGCCGGGCGTGCTCGGTGCGCTGCTGGAGCAGCCACTGGGCCGGGCTGAGCCCGGTCTCGGAGCGGAAGTGCCGGGTGAACGTGCGGACGCTCATCCTCGCGTGCGCCGCCATCTCGCGCAGCGCCACCGGCTCGTGCAGCCGCTGCCGTGCCCACTCGCGGGTGGCGGCGGTGCCGTTGTCCGCGCCGCGGGGTATCGGCCGCTCGATGTACTGGGCCTGCCCGCCGTCGCGCCACGGCGGCACCACGCAGCGCCGGGCCGCCCGGTTGGCCACCGCGCTGCCGTGGTCGGTGCGGACGACGTGCAGGCACAGGTCGATGCCGGCGGCCACCCCGGCCGAGGTGAGCACGCGACCGTCGTCGACGAACAGCACGTCGGGGTCGAGCCGTACGCCGGGGTGCAGGTGGCGGAAGCGCGACGCGTACGCCCAGTGCGTGGTGGCCGGGCGGCCGTCGAGCAGGCCGGCGGCGGCCAGCACGAACGCGCCGGTGCAGATGGACATGACGCGGGCACCCCTGTCGTACGCCGCCCGCAACGCGTCGGCCACCTCGACCGGAACCGTGCCGTCGGAAAGCGGCGAGCCGACGTGGATGCCGGGGACGATCACCGTGTCGGCGCTGCCCAGCAGTTCCAGGCCGTGGTCGGGGAGGACCTGGAAGCCGGCGCTGCTGCGTACCGGCAGGCCGCCGGGGGTGCAGGTGGCCACCGCGTACAGCGGGGTGCGGTCGTCGGCGCGGGCGGCGCCGAGGACCTGGGCCGGGGTGCCGAGGTCGAGCGCCACCACGCCGTCGAGGGCGAGGACGGCGACCCGGTGCGGTACGGACATGGCCCGATTATTGCGCACGATGGCTTTCCGGCCACTCGTCGGAGGAGCCGCCCGGCCCGAGACTCGGTTGGTGACCCGATCCCGCCTGCATCCGGCCTGGCTAGTCGCCGCCGTCGCCTTCGTCGCGCTCGTCGGCGCGGCCGGTTTCCGGGCCACCCCCGGCGTGCTGCTGCACCCGCTGCACGGCGAGTTCGGCTGGCCGCTGGCGACCATCTCCGCCGCCGTCTCGGTCAACCTGCTGCTGTACGGCCTCACCGCGCCGTTCGCCGCCGCGCTGATGGACCGGTTCGGCATCCGCCGGGTGGTGGCCGGCGCGTTGGTGCTGGTGGCCGCCGGCAGCGGCCTGACCGTGGGGATGACCGAGAGCTGGCAGCTCATCCTGTGCTGGGGCGTCCTCGTCGGGCTGGGCACCGGCTCGATGGCCCTGGCCTTCGTGGCGACGGTGACCGGGCGCTGGTTCGTCGAGCGTCGCGGCCTGGTGACCGGCGTGCTCACCGCGGGCGGCGCGGCCGGGCAGCTCGTCTTCCTTCCGCTGCTCGCGGTGCTGGTGCGCGACCACGGCTGGCGCACGGCAGCACTCGTCGTGGCCGGGGCCGCTCTGGCGGTCGTACCCCTTGTGGTGTGGTTGTTGCGGGAGCATCCGGCGGACCTGGGGCGGCCCGCCTACGGCGCGACCGAGGTCGTGCCGCCGGCCCGGCCGGAGGGCGGCGCGGCGGCGCGGGCGGTCGGCGCGCTCGCCGCCGCCGCGCGGACGCGGCCGTTCTGGCTGCTCGCCGGCGGGTTCGCGATCTGCGGCGCGACCACGAACGGCCTGGTGGGTACGCACTTCGTGCCCGCCGCGCACGACCACGGCATGCCGGAGACCACAGCCGCCAGCCTGCTCGCCGTGGTCGGGCTCTTCGACATCGCCGGCTCGATCGCCTCCGGCTGGCTCACCGACCGGGTCGACCCCCGGCTGCTGCTCGGCGCCTACTACGCGCTGCGCGGGGCGTCGCTGCTGGTGCTGCCGAGCCTGTTCGCCGGTACGGCCCGGCCGAGCATGCTGGTCTTCATCGTCTTCTACGGGCTGGACTGGGTGGCGACGGTCCCGCCGACCGTGGCGCTGTGCCGGGAGTGGTTCGGCGCATCCGGCGCCGTGGTGTTCGGCTGGGTGTTCGCCGCACACCAGTTCGGCGCCGCGCTGGCGGCCACCGGCGCCGGTCTGGTCCGGGACCGGCTCGGTGACTACGCGATGGCCTGGTACGTGGCGGGCGCGCTGTCGGTCGGCGCGGCCGGACTGTCGCTGCTGCTGCGCCGCCGCGGCGCCGGCGAGCGCGCGTTCACGTTGCCGGTGGCAGCGGGCCGGCGGGCCTGGAGCTACCGGGGTTGACCGGTCGGCGCTACCGGGGTCAGCCGGCCGCCCACTGCTGCTCGGGAGCGCCGCTGCACGGCGCCTGCTCCAGCTCGCGCCCCGGCTCGGTGCCCGCGTCGTCGACCTGCGCGCACTTGCCGCTGTGCACGGCGACCAGCAGCGCCGCACCGTTGCCGGCCGACTGGAACCGCCACTGCTGGTTGGCCTGCCCGTTGCAGGACCACTGCTGTACGTCCGCGCCGTCGTCGGTCTTCGCCTCGTTGACGTCCAGGCACTTGCTGCTGGCCGCGTTCACGAGCAGGTAGGTGTCGTCGGTGACCGGCGTGACCACCCACTGCTGCTCCGGCCCGCCGGTGCAGTCGGCGAGCGCGGCCTGCGCACCCTCGGCCTCGTCGCCGGTCACGCCGAGGCAGCGCCCGGACGGCACGCCCCGGATCACCTTCGGCGTCGCCACCGGCGCGGCGGGTGTGCTCGGCGCGGCGCTCGGCGAGGGCGACGACGACGGCGTGGGCTCCGCCGTCGGTTCCGCGCTCGGCTCGCTCGGCTCCGCTGTGGGCACCGCGGCCGCCGGCACCACCGGCCGGTCGCCGCCGCCGCCGAGCACGCCGGTGGCGAAGAAGGCCCCGAGGAGTACGCCCGCCACGCCGACGCCCAGCGCGACCCGCATCAGCGGGTCCTGGGGCAGCCGGACGCCACGGGCGCGGCGCGCGCCGCGGGCGCCGTAGACGGTGCCGGACGGGTCGGAGTGCGGGTCGGCCATGGGGGCATCCTGACCCACCGGGGCCGCCGGGTGCCAGTCGCCCCGGCGGCACGGTGACTCAGTCGACGACCCGGACGTCCTTCCAGAACGCCACCCGGTCGCGGACCATCTCCGCCTCCGGCTTGGGGTCGGGGTAGTACCAGACGGCGTCCGGGCTGGTGGCGCCACCGTGTTCGAGCGTGTAGTAGGAGGCCGTGCCCTTCCACGGGCAGACCGTGTGGGTGTCGGACTCCCGGATCAGGTCGTCGCGCAGCGCGGCACGGGGAAAATAGTGGTTGCCCTCGACCACCACTGTGTCGTCGCTCTCGGCGACGACGAGGTCGTTCCATACGGCTTTCGGCATGTCCTCCACGCTATGCCCGTGGTCGCGTGCCGGCCACTGCTCAGCGCGTCGGCTCCTCGTCGGTCACGTCGGCGACCGTCGCGCCGAGCGCGGCCAGCACGGTGTCCGCGTCGACAGCGACGGCCAGGCCGTGCTCGCCCGCGCCGAGCGTGATCTCCCGGCCGCGCAGCCGCTCGTCGGCGACCACCGGCCAGGCGGTGGTGGAGCCGAACGGGGTGATGGTGCCGCGCGCGTACCCGGTGGCGGCCTTCGCCGCCTCGGCGTCGGGCATCGACAGCCGGCTCACCCCGAGCAGGGCGCGCAGCTTCGGCCAGGAGATCACCCGGCCGCCGGGCGTCAGCACGAACAGCAGGTCGCCCTCGCCGCGGCGGACCACGATCGTCTTGACCACGTCCGGCACCTCGACGCCGCGCGCCGCGGCCGCCTCGGCGAGGCTCGCGACCGGACCGTGGCGGATCACCCGGTACGGCAGGCCGGCGTGGTCGAGAGCGGTCAGCGCGGGATTCGCCATGGCGGTCACGGTAACGCGCGAGTCGACCGCGAGTCGGCGAGGCCACCGTGGACGTCCCACGAATTGTCGTACCCGCGCGTAAGGTGATCTCATGCACGCTGTCCGTGATCATGAACGGGCGGTGGACACGCTGCGGCGCTCCTACGCCGCGGTGCCCGCCGGGGAACCCGTACGGCTGGCCAAACACACCTCGAACCTCTTCCGGCCGCGCTCCGCGCCGCGTGCCCCGGGCCTGGACGTGAGCGGCCTGACCGGGGTGCTCGCCGTCGACCCGGCGGCCCGCACCGCCGACGTGCAGGGCATGTGCACGTACGAGGATCTGGTCGACGCGACGCTGCCGCACGGCCTGATGCCGCTGGTCGTGCCGCAGTTGCGCACCATCACGCTGGGCGGCGCGGTGACCGGGCTGGGCATCGAGTCCACCTCCTTCCGCAACGGCCTGCCGCACGAGTCGGTGCTGGAGATGGACGTGCTCACCGGCGCGGGTGAGATCGTCACGACCCGGCCCCGGGGCGAGCACGCCGACCTGCACCGGGCCTTCCCGAACTCGCTCGGCAGCCTCGGCTACGCCACCCGGCTGCGCATCGAGCTGCAACCGATCCGCCGGCACGTGTCGCTGCGCAACATCCGGTTCACCCGGCTGGAGGAGCTGGTCGACGCGATCGGCGAGGTGGTCGCCAAGGGCGCCTGGGGCGGTGAGCCGGTCGACGCCATGGACGGGGTGGTGTTCAGCCCCGGCGAGGCATACCTCGTGCTCGGCACGTTCACCGACGAGGCCGACGAGCATCCGTCCGACTACACCGGCCAGGAGATCTACTACCGCTCGCTGCGCCGGCGCACCCGGGACACGCTCACCGCGTACGACTATCTCTGGCGCTGGGACACCGACTGGTTCTGGTGTTCGGCGGCGTTCGGGGTGCAGCACCCGGTGGTGCGGCGGCTGTGGCCGCGGCGCTACCGGCGCAGCGACGTCTACCACCGGATCGTGCGGCTGGAGCACCGGCACCAGGTGGCCGCCCGCGTCGACAGGTGGCGGGGCCGCCCGGCCCGCGAGCGCGTGGTGCAGGACGTGGAGGTCCCGCTCGACCGCACGCCCGAGTTCCTGCGCTGGTTCGCGGCGAACGTGGGCATGACGCCGGTGTGGCTGTGTCCGCTGCGGCTGCGGGAGCCGTCCGGTCCCGGGTCGGCGAAGGCGTGGCCGCTGTATCCGCTCCAACCGGGCGAAACGTATGTGAACATCGGCTTCTGGGGAAGCGTGCCCATCGCGGCCGGCGCCGCCGACGGCGACGTCAACCGCCAGATCGAGCGCATGGTGTCGGAGGTGGGCGGCCACAAGTCGCTCTACTCCGACGCGTACTACGACCGGGGCGAGTTCGACCGCCTCTACGGCGGGGACACCTGGCGTGCCGTGAAGGACCGCTACGACCCGGACCACCGACTCACCGGACTGTACGAGAAGGCGGTATCCCGAGCATGAGTCTGACCGACCGAACACCGGGGGCGGCGAGCGCCCCGGCCGGCCCGCCGGCGGGCGGGCGGCGTACCGGACCCACAGTCGCGGACGTGGTCCGCGCGGTCACCACCGGCGACCTGCCCGTCCGGGTCACCGGCTACGACGGCAGCGCGCTGGGCCCGGCCGACGCCGGGATCACCCTGGCGATCCGCACCGAGCGGGGCCTGTCCTACCTGCTCACCGCGCCGGGCGACCTGGGCATGGCCCGGGCCTACGTCAGCGGCGACCTGGGGCTGGAGGGCGTGCACCCGGGCGACCCGTACGAGGCGCTGCGGGTGATCAAGGACGAGGTGCCGCTGCGGCTCCCGGCGATGAGCGAGGCGCTCGCGCTGGTCCGTGGGCTGGGCTGGGAACGGCTGCGTCCGCCGCCGCCCCCGCCGCAGGAGGCGGCGCCGCGCTGGCGGCGGCTGATGACCGGCCTGCGTCACTCGCGTACCCGGGACAGCAGCGCGATCTCCCACCACTACGACGTGTCGAACGCCTTCTACGAGAAGGTGCTCGGGCCGTCCATGACGTACACCTGCGCGGTCTTCCGCAGCCCCGGCGACACGCTCGAAGAGGCGCAGCGGAACAAGTACGACCTGGTCGCCGGCAAGCTGGCGCTCAAGCCGGGGATGCGGCTGCTGGACGTCGGCTGCGGCTGGGGCGGCATGGTCCGGCACGCGGCCCGGGAGTACGGCGTCAAGGCGCTCGGTGTGACGCTGTCGAAGGCGCAGGCCGACTGGGCGCGCGCCGCGATCGAGCGGGAGGGGCTGAGCGAGCTGGCCGAGGTGCGCCACCTGGACTACCGGGACGCGCCGCGCGAGCAGTTCGACGCGATCTCCTCGATCGGGCTGACCGAGCACATCGGGGTGCGCAACTACCCGGCCTACTTCGGTGCGCTGCGCTCCCGGCTCAAGCCGGGCGGGCGGCTGCTCAACCACTGCATCACCCGCGCCGACAACCGGGCGCCGCACCGCTCCGGCGCGTTCATCGACAGGTACGTCTTCCCCGACGGCGAGCTGGCCGGTCCGGGCCGGCTGATCAGCGAGATCCACGACGCCGGGTTCGAGGTGCACCACGAGGAGAACCTGCGCCAGCACTACGCGCTGACGCTCGCCGGCTGGTGCCGCAACCTGGTCGAGCACTGGGACTTCTGCGTCGGCGAGGTCGGGCCGGGCACCGCGAAGGTGTGGGGTCTCTACATGGCCGGCTCCCGGCTGGCGTTCGAGCGCAACGGCATCCAGTTGCACCACGTGCTCGCCACGCACAACGGTCCGGACGGGGTGAACGGGTACCCGCTGCGTCCGGACTGGACGCCCTGACCGGTCGTACCGACGAAAGGCCGCGCGGACCGCGCGGCCTTTCGTCGAAGCTATTGACAAAGAAGTTTTGTACGTACAAACTGATTTTGCCATGAGAGACGTCCTGTATCTGGAACAGCGCGAGCAGGCCGAAGTCCTGCTCAAGCCGCAGCGCATCGAGGTGCTGCGGCAACTGGCCGAGCCCCGCACCTGCACCGAGGTCGCGGCCCGGCTGGAGCAGACGCCGCAGCGCGTCTACTACCACGTCAAGCAGCTCGTCGCGGCCGGGCTGGCCGAGCAGGTGGCGCAGCGGCAGGTACGCGGCATCACCGAGGGCATCTACCAGGCCGTCGCCCGGTCGTACTGGCTCTCGCCCCGCCTGGTCGGCCGCATCGGCGGCACCCGCCGGGCCCGCGACGAGCTGAGCCTGGGCTACCTGCTCGACCTCATGGAGGAGGTCCAGGCCGACATCGCCGCGCTGGACCGCACCGCCCCCGAACTGCCGTCCATCGGCGTCTCCGGCGAGATCCGGGTGCCCGCCGAACGGCGGCAGGAGTTCCTGCACGACCTGCAGACGACGCTGCAGGACCTGTTCACGCGCTACGGCGGCGCCGAGGGAGACGCCTTCAAGCTCGCCGTGGCCTGCTACCCGAAAGGCGACAAGCATGACTGAGCCGATGACCATCCGCGCCCGCCTCGCCGCACCGGTGGCGACCGTCCGCCGCGCCCTGACCGACCCCGCCGAGCTGCGCGTGTGGCTCGCCGAGCACGCCGAGGTCGAGCTTCCCCGGCGGTACGCGTTCTGGGGTCGCTACACGCCCGAGGGCGACGCGCCACACCAGCGGCTGCTGCACGTCGACGACCGGACGCTGCGCTTCGCGTGGACACTCGACGGGGTGGAGACCACCACCGAGTTCGAGCTGGAGCCCGACGGTGACGGCACCATACTCACGCTGCGGCAGAGCCACTTCAGCTTCGAGGAGGCGATGAGCGGCAGCAGCATCCGCGGCGTGCTCCAGACGTACTGGTACCTGGCGCTCGCCAACCTCAACGACCACCTGGACGGCCGGCCGCTGCTGCCGCGTACCGACTTCACCTCCGCCGACCTGCGCGGCGAGCTGCTGATCGACGCGCCGATGGACAAGGTGTGGACGTCGCTCACCGACTCGGAGCAGGCGGGCGCCTGGTTCGGCTACCCGATCGGCATTGAGCCCTGGGAGGGCGGCCGGTACGCGATGGGCGGCTTCGACGCCGGTCAGGCCGCGAAGGTGTTCGACGTGACGCCGGGGCGGGGGCTCTCCATCGACTGGGGACCGACCGGCGTGACCTCCTGGGAGCTGGACGAGTCCGAGGGCCGGACGAAGCTGACGTTCGTGCAGTCCGGCTTCGACGAGGGCAACCCGCCGTACGGCGCCTGGACCGGCATCGTCTCCGGGTTCGCCGAGCTGCGGCGCTTCCACGAGGTGCCGGACTGGAAGCCGATCTGGCTGACCGACGAGGTTCCCGCCTGACCTTCCGGTGACCCGCCCGGGGCCCGCTTAACCCGGGCCCCGGGTGGGTAATGCCGGGCGATGTTCTTCATCTTCGGGCTGCGGACCAAGGTCGACAGGTCCGGCGTCGTCACCCAGGTCTGCCGCAACTGCGGCAACCAGGCCGCCCAGGTGATCACCCGCCGGGTCACCAGGTTCAGCCTCTTCTTCATCCCGCTGATCCCGCTGCGCACCCGGTACGCGCAGCAGTGCACGTTCTGCGGCGCCCAGTACGACATCTCGCGGGCCGAGGCCGAGCGCCTCCCGGTCGGCTGACCGGTGACCCGCTTCCTCTGCTGGCTGATCGGCCGGCAGCCGGTCACCCCGCCCGCCGTGCCGGTGCACACCGCCGCCCGACCGCCCTGCACCCCCGGGCGCCGGCACCGCCGCCGCAGCCGCCGGGTCGCGGGAGCGCAGTCGCCCCGCTCGCCCTGGAACCGCTCCGCCGGCCGCTGAGTCCCCGGGTGCGCACACCTATTCTGGGATCATGGGTGGCGTGGAGGAGCGGCTGGCGCAGATCCGGGGTGGTGGGCCGCCCCGGCGGCACAACGCCCGCACCATCGCCGCGCTGACCGGCAACCCCGGCTGCACCCGGCGGGCCGTGCTGGACAGCGCGGGCGCGGACAAGCCGGCGCTCGCCGGGCAACTCGGCTTCCCGGCCCGGTTCGGCCAGTCCCGCTTCGCGATCACCCGGGGCAACGCCTTCGAGGCCCAGGTCAAGGCCGACGGCGGGGCGGAACTGCTGCGCCTGGTCGCGGAGCGGCTCGGCGTACCGGTTCCGACTGATGCCACCTGGACCGACCTCGGTGCCGACGAGGACCGGCCGGAGCGGTCCCGGGCGGCGCTCACCGCGGGCGGCGACGGCCCGGCGCTGTTCGACCACCCGCTGCTCGGCCTGGACGTGGCTGGTACCCGGGTGCACCTGGAACCGGACCTGGTCGCCGCCCGGCTGGCCGGCCGGTTCCACGTCGTGGAGATCAAGTCGTTTCCGGTGATCGACGGGCAGGCCGACCCGGGCAAGGTCGCCGCCGCCGCGATCCAGTCCGCCGTCTACGTGCTGGCGCTGCGCGAGCTGCTCGCGGCCGGGGGACGCGACCCGGAGCTGGTGTCGCACGAGGTGGTGCTGGTCTGCCCGCGCGACTTCGCCAACCAGCCGGTGGCCAGCCTGCTCGACGTGCGCCGGCAACTGCTGGTGCTGCGCCGCCAGCTGGCCCGGATGGCCCGGGTCGAGGAGTTGCTCGCCGCCGTGCCGGCCGGGTTCACAGTCGACCCGGCGGCCGATCCGGCCACGCTCGCCGCCGCGCTGCACCAGGTGCCCGCGCGCTACGCGCCCGACTGCCTGGCCGCCTGCGAGCTGGCGTACTTCTGCCGGCACGAGGCGCGCGGCCGGACCGGCGCGCTGGGCCGGCCGGTCCGTGAGGCGCTGGGTGGCGTCGAGGACGTCGCCGACGTGCTGGCGCTCGCCGAGGGCGTGGCCGCGCCCGAGCCGGAGCAGGCGGAGGCCGCCGCGCTGCTGCGGGCCGCCGCGCGCCTGCGCGCCGACGCCCTCGCCGGGCACCCCGCGTGAGTACGCTTCGCGCGCTCGCCCGGGCGCAGGCGGTCGCCACCGGGCGGGCCCAGCCGGTGGCCACCGTCCGCCACCTGCACCTGTCGGAGCGGCCGCTGGTGCTGGTGCCGCTCGCGCTGGCCGGTGAGGCGAACGCCCCGCTGGCCGCGATGGTGGGCGCCGCGCCCGACGAGGCCCGGCTGCTGGTGGTGCCGCAGCCACGCAACCGGGACCAGCGGTTCGCGTTCGCCGCCGAGCTGGCCGGGATCGTGCTGCCGTACCTGGACGAGTTCCGTGACCTGACCGAGGCGGTGCCGGTGGACCGGCGCCGCGACGTCCGCCACCGGTACGTGGACGCGCCGCAACTGCTGGTGCCGAACCCGGCCGGGATCACGTTCCTGCGGTTGTTCGGCCGTTCCACCCGATTCCGCCGGACCGACGGCGACTATCCCGTGCATCAGTCGGTGCCGCTGCTCGGCCGCTGGCTGACGTTCTTCGCCGAGCGCGCCGAGCAACCCGGCTCGTCGGCGCTGCTGGCGCTGACCGACGCGCTGACGCTGCACTGGGCGACCGGGCAGAGCGTGGTCGAGGATCTGCACCTGCCGGCGGTGCTGGGCTGGCTGGACCCGCCGGCCGGGCTGACCGGCGCCGAGGCGGCGGCCCGCGCCGAGGATCCGGCGCACTGTCCACCGGCCGGGCCGGCCACCGACCCGGACTTCGACAACCGCCGGCTCGCCCCGGCGATCGAGGCGTACACCCGGGCCGAGGACGACCCGGCGGCCCGCGCGGCCGCGTACGACGAGCTTGCCGGCCTGTTGCGCGACCAGCTCGCGCCGACCTGGGAGCTGATGTGGCGCGGCGTCGGGCTGCTGCGGACGCTGCCGGCCGGCACGCGGGTGGCCGGCCGGTGGGCCGGTGACCGGGACGCGTTCACCGCGCACGCCGAGCACGTCGACGCCGGGGGCGGCCCGCAGCCGCGCCGCGACGGCGCGGTGGCGGCGGCGCTGCGGTTGCAGCGGCTGGAACGGGCGTCGACGGCGTGGGCGGTGCAGCGCGCCTACGACGATCCGCTGGTGATGGCCGAGCACCGGCTGTCCGGGGAGGCGTTCGTCGGCGAGGTGACGCTCGCCGACCCGGCGCGGGTGGACGACTCCGGCAAGCGGCCGGTGCTGCGCCCCCGCATTCAGGTGGTCACCACCGAGCCGGTGCCGATGCCGGTGGGCGCGACGCTGTACTCCCCGGCCCGTCCGGGTCAGAAGGCGAAGATCGTGTTCCTGACGCCCGGCGGCGACGGCAAGACCGAGGTGGTGCTGGAACTGTCCGGCGGGATGGGCCGGGGGTTGACCGCGCCGCCCGGCAGCGTCCCCGAGGTGGGCGAGCGGATCTGCCTGACCGGCCTCTCCGACGGCTTCCTGCCGGGTGGCGCGTTCCCCGCGCCGGAGGAGACCCCGTGGACGCACGGCGGGCCGCCCGGCACGGCCGTCGCGCCGCAGGATCCGGCCCCGGCGGAGGACTGGTCCTGACCGGCGCGGCTCAGCCCAGGGCGGCGAGGGCCGTCCGCGCCTCGGCCGCCGTCGGCCGGTCCGGGTTCGCCGCCAGCAGCGCCTCCAGGCTCCGGCGGTACGCGACGTCGTGTGCCCGGTCGGCCGGGGTCTCCACGTTCGGGGCGACGCCGCAGCCCTCCCAGTTGGTGCCGCTCGCCGCGTGCACGGGCCGGGCCACCGGCACCGTCAGTTCCAGGTGCGGGTGCAGCCGGTGCCCGATCCGGGGGTGCGCGCCACCCCGGGTCGGCTCGCCGACCACAGTGGCCCGGCCGAACTGCTGAAGGTCGTACGCCAGCTCCTCGCCACCGGAGAACGTCGCCGGACCGGTGAGCACGTGGACCGGCTTGTCCGGCGCGTAGCGGGGGACCGGCAGCCAGGCGGCGCTGAAGAACTGGCGGGTGGCGCCGGAGCGTTCGTGCATGGTGTGCAGGTGCGTCGGCTCGGCGAAGAACCAGCCGCAGATCAGTGCCACCCCGTCCGGGCTGCCGCCCTCGGTGCCGCGCAGGTCGAGCAGGAGCGCGTCGGTGCCGGCGAGCAGCCGCAGCGCGGCGGTCAGCGCGTCGCCGGCCAGGTCGGGCGGGAACACGTACGGCTTGATCTCCAGCAGCCCGACGTTGCCGGGCAGCCGTTGCACCCGGGTCACGCCGCCCATGCCGAGCGCGGCGAGGCGCGCGAAGTGCTCCCCGGTCGGGTCGTCGGCCTTGTCGGACAGCGGCTGCTCGTGGTGCTTGAGCCGCAGGTGCAGGTCGCCGTTGACCGACTGGAGGTCGGCGGTGACGAGCGCGCCGAGCGTGGCGGGATCGCCCGCGCCGGCGTACGCCCCGGCGCGCAGCCGCTCGCGCAGGTGGCCGGCGAGCCGGTCGGCGACGTCGGGAAGGACGTACTCGTCGGCGACCAGGCCGGCGGCCCGTTCGACGACGGTGGTGACGTCTTCTGGATCCATCGGTTCCCCGTTCTCGTGGTGGGTGAGAAGTAGAGCAGCCGGTTGACAAAAGCGTCAAGAGAAATAGACGCTTTGGCGGTGACCGACGACCCGCTGGAGATCCGCGAGCCGGCCCAGTTCAAGGCGCTGGCCCACCCGTTCCGGCACCGGCTGCTGTTCGCACTCGGGGCCGGACCCGCCACGCTCAGCCAGCTCGCCGGCCGCCTCGGCGCGGCGAAGGGCACGGTGGCCCACCATCTCGGGGTGCTGACCGAGGCGGGCATGGTCCGCCCGGCGCACAGCCGCCAGGTCCGGGGCGGCACCGAGCGCTACCACGAACGCACGTTCCGCCGCCTCGTCGGCACCGACACCGACGCGGGCGCCACCGCGGCCCTGCTGGGCGCGTACGCCGAGGAACTCGCCGGCGACCCCGACCCGCTCGTGCACCTGCGGCACCTGCGGCTCACCCCGGCCCAGGCCGAACACCTGCGGTCCACGCTGGACGAACTGGTGGGCGAGGCCGAGGAGGCGCCGCCGGGACAGGCGCGCTACGGCGTCCTGGTCTCCCTCTACCGGCACCCGCCTGCGGTCCGCTGACCGACAGTCGCCGACTCTGGCGGCCGTCCCCGCTGGCGGTCCGGTTTCTTGCCCGGCCTTACCGTGTGCCGGTATTGACCGCTATATTCCGCCGTCCTACACGCGCGGTGGCGGGCGGATAACATCCTGCGGGACCGGACCGGTGACCGCGGTCCACAGTGACCAAACGGGGGATTCGTTGTCGATTCACCACGCCCGCCGATGGGGAGCAGCCCTGCTCGGTGTCGTCACCGTGGCGACCCTGCTCGGCGGGGGAACAGCCTCGGCCGTCGCCGGTGCCACCCCGGTGCCCGACGGCACCTACGCCTTCACCGCGAAGATCATCTTCGGTGACCTGCGTGCGTGCACCGGCGCGCTGGTGGATCCGAACTTCGTGGTCACGGCCAAGAGCTGCCTAGCCGACGGCGCCGCATCCGTCGTGGCAGGCGCTCCGGCCCGTCCGACCACCGCCGTCGTGGGGCGTACCGACCTGACCACCGGCGCCGGGCAGGAGCGGCCCGTGGTCGCGGTCGCTCCCCACCCGAACCGCAACCTGGCACTGCTCCGGCTCGCCAACCCGGTCACCGACGTCGCCCCGGTGGCGCTGACCACCGCGGCACCCACCTCGGCCGAGACCCTCACCGTCGCCGGCTACGGGCGCACCGCCACGGAGTGGGTGCCCAACCGGCTGCACGCGGCTGACTTCACGGTCCAGGCGGTCGACGCGGCCTCGGCCGACGTCGTCGGCGCCTCGGCCGGGGCCACCATGTGCAAGGGCGACGCCGGCGGCCCGGCGTTCCGGGTCGTCGCCGGCGCGCCGCAACTCGTGGCGATCAGCAACACGTCATGGCAGAAGGGCTGCCTGGCCGAAACCGAGACCCGTGACGGCGCCACCGTCACCCGCGTCGACGACCTCGGCGCATGGTTCGGCGAGCAGACCGGCGACGTGCAGATCTTCGGCGTGAACGCCGCCGGTCAGCTCACCTACGCCGTCATCGACGCGGCCAGCGGTCAGCTGCGTGCCAGCCGGGTGTCGGCGGCGACGCTCGGGTTCACGCCCAAGGCGATGGCCACGCTGAACGCCGACACGATCCTGTTCAACGACACCGTAGGCCGCATCTACCGGCTGGACATCACCGGCGTCGACCCGCTGACCTTCACGGCGGTCTCGGTGGACACCGGCTGGTCCCCCTTCATCAACATGACCTACGACGGCCACGGATCGCTCTACTACATCGACAGCCGGGACGGGAAGCTGCTCCGTCGCACGCTGACGACCCCGAAGCCGACGACCCGCGACGACCTCAGCCGAGCCGTCGTCGTCGCAAGCGGCGGGTTCACCCAGCTGTCGCTGACCTCGCCCGCCCCGGGGCGGATCATGGGCAACCTCTCCAGCGGTGAGCTCGCCTCCTACCGGATCAACGGCGGTGGCACCGAGGCCTTCTACCGGCAGTCGCTGGCGTCGACCGGCTGGGCCGGCTACACCCACGTTCTCTCGCCCGGCGGCGGTTGGTACTACGCACGTACGGCCGGCGGCGGGATGGACCGCTTCCGTGACGCGAATCCGGTGGACGGCAGCGGCACCGACCTGACGAAGCTCGCTACGCCGGTCAGCACCAGCGGGTGGGACCAGGTGCTGCTGTCGGCCCGCCCCTGGACCGGAGTCGTGTCGGTCTTCGGAACGCGGCCGGACGGTCGGCTCTCCTACACCGCGCTCGACCCGGTCACCGGTCAGAAGGTGGTGAGCACGGTCTCCAAGGAGACGCTCGGCTTCACCCCGAAGGCACTGGCCACGCTCAACTCGGACACCCTGCTGGTGACCGACGGCGGTACCCCCTACCGGGTTGACGTCACCGGCACCCAGCCGCTGACGTTCACGCGCACCGCCATCACCGGCGCCGGCACCACCGGATGGACCCACGACCGTCTGGTCTTCGACGGGTTCGGCACTCTCTACGGCATCGCCGGGGGCTCACTGCTGCGGCGGTACACGGTCACCAAGGCGAAGCCGGCAGTCGCCGGCGATTTCGTCAACGTGGGCATCTACAACGGCGGGAACGGCTTCAACCTGCCGACGCTGGCAACCGCCGGCAAGGACCGGATCGTCGGCACGACCAACGACAACAAGCTCGCCCTCTACAAGATGGGCCAGGGCACCGCGCAGTGGACGCGCTCTGATCTGGCCGGCAGCGGCTGGGGTGGGTTCACCTCACTGTTCTCCCCGGGTAACGGGGTCTACTACCGGCGGGACGCCGACGGCGTCGTGACCGGTCACCTCGACGTCTCCCCGTACGACGGCAGTGGGGCCGACCTGACCCCGTACACGCCGACCGGAACGGCCAGCGGCGGCTGGGACCCGATCCTCTCCGCGCGGCCGTACGACTCCTGGCCGGACAGCACGCGCCGTTGGTGACCGCCGACAGAACCCGATGAGAATGCGGGCCGCGCCGACTGTGTCGGGGCGGCCCGCATTCGCGTCCGGTGACCGACATCGACGGACTCTGGCGGCCGTCCCCGGCGCTGACTAGGCTTGCGCCGTCCGTCGTCCGGTCCTCGTCGTCGAGGGTGCACGTCTGGAAGAGAGCCGGAGCGCATCGTTGTATCCCAGCACGACGTGAGCCTCGCCGCCGCGGCACCGGCCCGTCATCCGCTCGTCGGCCGTGTCGGACTCGTCGCGGCCGCTGTCGTCGTACTCGGCGAGATGGCCTGGCTGGCCGCCCGGCTGCCCGGCGCGGCACTGGTGAGCGACCTCGGCGCGATGGCGGTGTCGAGCTGGGCGGCGGTGCTCTGCGCCGGCGCGGCGCGACGACAGCCGGCCGTGCTGCGCCGGTTCTGGGAACTGCTCGCCGCCACCATGGCCCTCGCCGCGCTCGGCCGTGCGGTGTGGACCGTGGAACGGCTCGGCGGTCTCGGCCTGCCCCACACGCCGCTGGTGGCGGGCCTGTTCGCCGCCGGCATCGTCACCGGCACCGCCGCGCTGCTCTGCTCCCGCACCGGCCCGCGCAGCGTGATCGGCCGGGCCCGCACCCTGCTCGACGGGGTGATCGTCGGGCTGGCCCTCATCCCGATCGGCTGGGTGGTGGTGTTCCACCGGATCACCGACGCCGAGCTGGCCGACCCCATGCGGACGTTCGGGCTGCTCTACCCGATGTTCGACCTGATGCAGCTCACCATCCTGGTGGCGGTCGCCGGTCCGGGCCGGCCGATGTGGCGGGCGCTCACCGTGATCGGTGCGGGCCTGGCGATCCGGTCCGGTGCGGACGCCGTCTACGTCTCGCTGGTCGCGCGCGGCGACTACACGCCGGGTCACCCGGTCGACGTCTGCTGGCCGCTGAGCTACCTGCTGGTCGGCCTGGCCACCCGCTACCCGCCGCCGAACGACGGGGACGGCGAGGACGACCTGGTCGACTCGCCGCTGCCGCCGTGGTGGCGGGTCGCGCTGCCGTACCTGCCGGTGGGCGGTGCGATCGTCGCGGTCCTGCTGTCGCGGCAGCCCAGCGGGCAGACCCCGCAGGTGGTCTTCGTCGGCATGATGGGCCTGCTCGGAGTGCTGGCGCTGCGCCAGGGGCTGGCCGCGAACGAGAACCTGCGGCTGGTCGGCCGGCTGCGCCGGCTCGCGTACTCCGACCAGCTCACCGGCCTGCCCAACCGGCTGACGTTCGTACGGCGGCTGCGGCGCGCGTTGCGCAGTGGCGGGCCGGTCGCCGTGGTGCTGCTCGACCTGGACGGCTTCAAGCAGGTGAACGACAGGTTCGGGCACGCCGCCGGGGACCGGCTGCTGACCGCCACCGCGGAGCGCATGCGGAACGCGGTCGGCCCGGACGGGATGATCGCCCGGCTCGGCGGCGACGAGTTCGCGGTGCTCGTGGCCGGAGAACGCCAGGTGTCGCCCGAAGGGCTCGCGGTCCGGCTGCTCGCCGCCCTGGAACCGCTGCCCGGCGAGGAGGATCTCGGCGTCCACCCGTCGGCGAGCATCGGCATCGCCGAGTACGGGCCGCAGCACACCTCGCACACCGACCTGCTCCGCGACGCCGACATCGCCATGTACGCGGCGAAGGCGGCCGGCAAGGCCGCGTACCGCACGTGCACGCCGGAGCTGCGCGAGTCGGCGGTCAGCCGGGCCGAACTGATCGCCGACCTGCGGCGCGCGGTGGACGAGGGTCAGTTGCTGATGGAGTTCCAGCCCATCGTCGACCTGGACACCGGCACGGTACGCAGCGCCGAGGCGCTGGTGCGCTGGCGGCATCCCCGGCTGGGCGTGCTGACCCCGGCGCGGTTCCTGCCGCTGGCCGAGGAGACCGGGCTGATCGTGGCCATCGACAGGTGGGTCATCCACGAGGCGTGCCGGGCCGCGGCCACCTGGCGGGAGCATGCGCCGGACGTGACAGTCGCGGTGAACATCGCCGCCGCCCACCTGTGCCGGCCGGACCTGATCGCCACCGTCACCGGCGCGGTCGGCGCGGCCGGTCTGCCGCCCCGCGCGCTCACCCTGGAACTGACCGAGTCGGCGCTGATCGAGGGCAGCGAGTCGGTGCTCGACCGGTTGTCCCAGCTACGTGACCTCGGCATCCGCATCGCCATCGACGACTTCGGCACCGGGTACTCGTCGCTGAGCTACCTGCACCGCATCCCGGCCACCGAGCTGAAGATCGACAGGTCGTTCGTGTCCCGGCTGGACGCCGGCGACGCCCGCGCGTACGCCACGGTCGAGATGGTGAACCGGCTGGCCGGCGCGTTCGACCTGGCCGTGGTGGCCGAGGGCGTGGAGACGGTCGCGCAGCACGCGGCGGTCACCGCGATCGGCTGCCGGCAGGGCCAGGGCTGGCGGTACGGCCGTCCGGCCGCCCTGCCGGACCTGCTCCCCGCGTTGTCCGCCGCGGGCACCGGGCGCTGACCGGCCCGGGTCCACGGGGGCCGAAGGTCCCGGACCAGACAGGGGATTCGACCCTGCTCACCGGCGGTCCGCCGCGGCCATGATGGTTCTCGTCAACAAGACGAACACCCTCCACACGGGAGCTTGATATGAAGCGACGGACGCTCGACCTGCTGTTCAGCATCGGTGGGCTGGGCCTGGCGGTCCTGCTGCTCGTCGTCGGCGTCGTCCTGACGACGAACGCCAACTTCGCCAACGACTACGTACGCGACCAGCTCGGCGCGCAGCACATCACCTTCACCCCGGCGGACAAGCTCTCCGACGAGGAGAAGAAGTCGGACTGCCTGCGCGAGTACGCCGGCCAGAAGATGACCACCGGCAAGCAGGCCGAGTGCTACGCCAACGAGTACATCGGCCTGCACCTGAAGAACATGGCCGGTGGCAAGACCTACGCCGACCTGGGCGAGCCGCAGACCGCGCTGCGCGAGCAGGTGGCCCAGGCCGAGCAGAGCAACGCCGCCAACCTGGCCGACCTGCAGAAGCAGCTCGCCGAGGTGACCGCCCAGCGGGAGACCGTGTTCAAGGGCGAGACGCTGCGCGGCCTGCTGCTCACCTCGTACGGCTTCAGCGAGTTCGGCCGCAAGGCCGAGCAGGGCGCCCTGGCCCTGTACCTCGGCGCGGGCCTGCTCCTGCTGCTCTCGGCCGCCGGCCTGGTGCACGCCTTCCGCACCCCGCCGAACGCGACCTTCGCCGCCCCGGAGAAGGAGAAGGTCACCAACTGACCGAGGGTTGAATGTGGGGCCTCCAGGCTGCCTGGAGGCCCCACATTCGATTCTCGCTCGGTTGGCGTCGATATCGTCGTGCTTGACGTCAACTCGTGCTGTTGGAGCGCATCGAGTCGCTTCGCGAACGTCGAAGGAGAGTCAGGCCCGAATCTCGAGCAGGACAGCCGGTCCTTCATCAGCACCGACGCCTACACCAACCCAGTCGTCCACCGGCACGTCCACTGACTTTTCGACGTTGGACACAGTTACCTTGGCGTCGAGGCCGAAGTCGTTGTAGTTGCGAATGCCATAGACGTCTGCCAGTTCGAGGGTGACGTAGCCGGTGGTGCCCCGCACCTCGAAGCAGAATGGCGTGATGCGGGTGAAGCTCCACACTTCGATCGATCGCGCAGGCTGGTCGCATTCAATGTGGAGAACGTGTCCGTCGCCCTTGATCATGCGGATCCCCTGGATTTGATCGGCGCCGGGGTACTGGAAGTCTTCCTCGATGGCGGGCATCGCGTCGGCATCGATTGCGGCCTCGGCCGGAGCCGAGGCAATCATCGCGCCGGTGCCGATGGCGACGGCGACGGCACTGAACGCGCTGATTCCGAGCGCGCTACGAGTCAACTTCATACGGCTACTCCAGTCCGAGGGAACGACCTAGACGGTGATGGCTGGCATCCGACGGGACACACCGCGATCAAAGTCTTTGCGATGATGGGCCACGCCGCGCGTCCGTGCAACCCCGTTCGGTAGCGGCGAAATCGCCCTCCTCGGGATCCCCTCGTTCGGAAGGACTGCCACTTGCTGCGTCGACTGAGCGGGCGCTCGGCGCCCCGGTTCGCACGAAGGTTGGTCGCTGCGCTCGCGGTGCCTGTACTCGTCCTCACCACTCTCTCGGTGCCGCACCCGGCCCAGGCAGAGGATGTCCTTCCAGAGGGCATGCGTGAGCTGCGTGCCCAGGTGCTGGACAGCGTCCTTCTGGGTGGACCTGCCACCTCTGCCGCCGCCCGAAAGGCGCTGTTGGGCACGGACGCCGACGTGCAGCATTTTCTCAGCACCGAGCTTCCGGCCGTGACCAGCATCGACACCCGCCTTCGGGTGTTGCAGATGCTCTCCGCCGGCGGTCCTGCCGTACGAGCAGCGGCGAGTGCGGCACTGGACGGCTCCGACGAGGATCGTGAGCTGTTTGTGTACGGCACTTGGGACCGCGCCTTCGTGCAGGATGAGCGCGCTCGTGCCCTTCAAGCTAAGACCGCCGGCGGCCCTGCCGTCCAGGCGGCGGCAAGCCAGGCTCTGGACGGCGGGGAAGACGCGATCATCCAGTTCCTGGCAACCGGCCTTCCCCAGGCGCAGCAGCAAGACGAACGGGCTCGTGCACTGGCGATCATGATGAAGGGTGGACCGGCGACGCGCGAGATGGCCAAGATCGCGCTTGACGGTGGGCCGGACATGATCCATGAGTTCCTCGTCGCCGGTGCTGAAGTCGCCGCGGCGCGGGACGAGACACTCACCTCCGTTTCGGAGCTGGCGGCGCAGGCGACTGCGGCGGGCAAGGAAGCGGCTGCCGAGACCGAGGCGGCCAAGGAGGCCTCGGCCCAGGCCGTTGCGGCGGCTGACCGGGCCAAGGCCGCAGCGCAGAAGGCAGCGGCCGAGACGGCCGCAGCAAAGGACTCGGCGGACCAAGCGGCTGCGGCGGCCGGAAGAGCGGCCGACGCCGCAGCGGAGGCGGCCAAGGCCGCACGAGTGGCGATCAATGCTGCTGGAGATGCCCACGCTGCTGCTCGTGCTGCGTCTACTGCGGCGGTGCGGGCAGCCAGCGCGGCAGTGCTCGCGGGAGACGCCGCAGCCCGAGCCTACAGAGAAGCGTCCGGGGCGGCCCTGGACAAGGACAAGGCTGCTGCAGCGCGAAGTGCGGCCGCCTCGGCGCTGACCGTTGCTCAGGCCGCCAAGAAAGCGGCTGCCGCGGCAGAGGAGGCGAAGAAGGCAGGTACGGCTTCGGGCCAGGCCGCGGTCGCAGCCGGATCGGCCGGCGGCCACGCTGATGCGGCCGCGGCCGCCGCGGATGAGGCAGGCGGTTACTCGCAGGCTGCCGGAGCCCAGGCCGACCGCGCCAAGCGCAATGCAGCCCAGGCCCGCAGGGCGGCGGCCGTGGCTAACCGGGCAGCGGCGGCGGCTACGGCGCTCGCTGCAAAGGCGGCTGAGGCGGCGGGAGAGGCAGCCACAGCCGCCCGCAACGCGGCGGCTCATGCGGAGGCGGCGGCTGCGGCAGCCAACAAGGCAGCCGACGAAGCCGGCCAGGCTGCGGACAAGGCCGAGCAGGCCCGGCGACATGCCGATGCGGCCATCGTCGCGGCCAACGCTTCGAGTGCGGCAGCGGCACAGGCGAAGAGCATTGCCCAGCTGGCCGCGGCCGCCGAACAGGAGCGGCTGCAGGTCGCCACCGATAATGGAATCGAGGCTGCGGAATCGGCGCTGAAGCAGGAGCAGGAGATCCAGGCCAAGGCAGCCTGGGACGCGTCGGAGCAGACTCGCCGTGATGCCGAGACAAGGGCGTTGCTGGCAGCGGCAGGCGCGCCGGATGCGACGGTTGACATCATGCTGTCCAAGGGGCGTGAGGCCGCACTGCGGTTGATCGCCAGCAGTGGCCCGTGGACCAGGGCGGCTGCCGAAGAAGCCTTGACGACCGACGCCGAGGGAATGCGCGCTTTCCTGCGCGACGGGCTGAGTAAGGCCACAGACCAGGACGACCGAGCTCGGGTCGAGTACATCGCAGAGTCGGGTGAGCCGGCGGCGCTGCGCCAGGCCGCGGAGGCTGTGCTCGACGGCCCGATCAGCGGCGTGCGGGAATTCTTGGCGAGTCGTTCCTACCCTGGTAAGGAGAACGACGACCGGGCGAAGATCCTGCAGGTGATGACGTCGGGTGGGCCGGCGGTCGATGCTGCGGCCTCGAAGGCGTTGGACGGAACAGACGCCGACCGCCACGCTTTCCTCACACGCGGCCAGTACGAGGCCGCAGCGCACGACGAGCGGGCTGAAATCCTACGGATTCTGTCGGCCGACCCGAAGCCGGGGCCGGAGGTGACGTCGGCCGCGAAGATCGCGTTGGCAGGCCCGGAATCCTGGATGCGGGGCTTTCTCCGTGCGGGCCACGAACAGGCCAAGGACCGGGACTGGTTGTTGGCTACCCATCAGGCCCGGGTCGATGCCGCTGTCGCGCAGGCAGCGCAAGCAGCCGCCGCGGCGCAACAGGTCGCGTACGAAGCTGCTCAGGCTGCCGCTGTCGCCCGCAACGCCGCCGACGAGGCGGCTGGGTATGCGAACCAGGCGGCGGAGTCGGCGCGGCAGGCCACCATCTATGCCAACCAGGCACGCGATTCTGCCAATCAGGCAAAAGCGTCAGCGCAAAAAGCCGCGGAGTCTGCCGCCACCGCCCGCAACGCGGCGGCCGCAGCTAAGGCGGACGCGCGGCGGGCGGATCAGTCCGCCGCAGATGCCCGCTACTCCGCTTATCGGGCGAAGCAGCACGCGGACGCCGCGCGACAGTCGGCCGACGAGGCCCGACAATCCGCTCTTGCAGCGAAGAAGAGTGCCGCTGAGGCGCAGGCCGACTATGACAAGGCCTACGACATCGCGCTGGACCTCATCGATGCGGAGGAGCAGTCCAGGCGCGACAATCCGCCCACCAAGGATCCGAAGAAGTGTGACCGACCGCCGGGATACGGTGCCGATCCGTCGTGTTACCCGAGCCTGCCGGGCCTGGAACGAGGTCCTGAGGACGGCGAGATCCTTTGTTGGAGTTGGGCGGAGAACCAGAAACAGTGCGGTTACACGATTGTCACCCCGGAGGAGCGCCGGCAGTTCGAACAGGACCGCGAGAATCAGAAGACGCTGAATGCCTGCGCTCTTCTGATCCCTGGCTGCTTCAACGCCCTCATGACGGTCATGGCGTTAGACCCGTCCACGCGTCAGGACCCCGAGGTCATGCTGGAACTGGCCGTCATGCGCCTGCTGGGCAACAAGATGACTGCGGCGGCGCGGCGTAGCTGGCTGATAAACAAGCTGGCGTGCCGGAAGAACAGCTTCTCCGCCGACACGCGCGTCGTGATGGCGGACGGGCGCACGAAGCCGATCAGCCAGGTACGGCTTCGAGACCGGGTGAGGGCGACCGACCCGGTTAGCGGCCGGACCAGTGGCCGGGAGGTCGTAGCGCTCCACCGCAATCAGGACATGACACTGACGGACGTGCGGATCCGAGAAGCGAACGGTGCTCTCGCGACGGTGCATACCACCCAGGAACATCCGTTCTGGGATGCGACCCGAGGCGCTTGGGTGGACGCGGCCCGGTTGGGAACAGGGGACCGGCTCTACACTGCGGCGGGCAGCGGGCCGACGGTTGCACGAGTCACTTCGTTCACCGGCAACCAGCTGATGTATAACCTGAGCGTCGCCAGCGTGCAGACCTACTATATTGTCGCGGGGCGTACGCAGGTTCTGGTCCACAACGCACCGCCTACTCCACAGACATGCGACTTGGCCGGCGTGGAGGTCCGTCATCCTGGTCAGGCTCATACCCTGAGTGATCACGTCAATGTGACCCCGGCGAGGGCGCAACAGCTCGCGAATAGCGAAAAGGCGATCCATGGGGTTTGGCAAAGCGAGGAGGTTGCGACACGTGCGATCGATCAGCTGATCGCCAAGAAACTGACGCCCAAGAAGCTTCAGGAGTGGTTCCGTACCTACAACCAGAATGGCCGCCCGAACCTTGAACTCAAGGGGCCGGTGGCCCCTGCCGGGACATCTCTTGGGAAGGTTTACCGCAAGGACCTTCCTCCCACTGACTCGAGCAACGAAATCATCGTCGTTCTCAAGCGTGACAAGAGCGAGCCGGGCGGATATTACGTCTTCACCGCTTATCCATTGCCCTGACAGGGAGATCCGATGACCTCCGTTTCGAGCTTCGACTTCGGGCTGACCGGGTTCGTCTCTCGGTTCCACCAGGATTGGCGATATGAGGGGACGCCCCTGGAACTCCTCGGTTGGCTTCTCGGGCCGGAGACGGACCCGCGTGAGGTGCAGGCGCTTCGCAGTGACGCCTTCCTGATGCGCGCCGGGCTCACGCCCACCGAGGTCGAACTGCTGTGGTGCATCGGGTCGGACCACACCTTCGGGTTCGGTCCGGACGGCGCGTGGCCGTCCGGGCCGGACTGGCTCGCGACGATTGTCCGAGAGTGCGACGACTGGCTATCCCGGCACGGTTCGGTCGGTGCGGAGCCCGATTCGGCGCCGCACCAGGGCCTGGCCGATGTCGTCGCTCGCGAGGTCGAGGCGCTGACGGACGGTCTGCCGGACGCGCGGGATCCCGGCGGGGCGCTGCGGGACGCCCTCCTCCGGTGCAACCGGTCCTGTTCGCCCGATCTGGCCCTCCGCTGGTGCCTGCGCATCGCCCAGCGGTGCTCCTGGCCGATCCGACGCAGCCAGTACGAGCGGCTCGTCGCGCTCGGCGACCGGTTCGGGTACGGCGAGTTCGTCGTGACTGACGCCGAGTACCTGACGGAGTACGCACCGCCGGCTTGACCCTCACGCGGCGGGAGGCGGGAGTCTTGGTCGCGGAAGGGAGGGAACCATGGCGTACACGGTGGGTCAGGTGGCGCGGGCGGCCCGGGTGACGGTCCGGACGCTGCACCACTACGACGGGATCGGGCTGCTGCGGCCCAGCGGGCGCACGCCGGCGGGCTACCGCCGCTACGACGAGGCCGACCTGGACCGGTTGCAGCTCATCCGGTACTACCGCGAGCTGGGGTTCCCGCTGGAGGAGATCGCCGAGATCCTGGACGACCCGGACGCCGACCCGGTGGCGCACCTGCGCCGGCAGCACGAGTTGCTGTCCGGGCGGATCGGGAAGCTCCAGGAGATGGTCGCGGCGATCGAACACGCGATGGAGGCGAGGACGTTGGGGATCCAGTTGACGCCGGAGGAGCGGTTCGAGGTGTTCGGGGACTTCGACCCGGACGAGCACGCCGAGGAGGTCGAGCAGCGCTGGCGTGACACCGAGGCGTACCGGCAGTCGCAGGAGCGCGCGGGCCGCTACTCGAAGGAGGACTGGCTGCGCAACAAGGCGGAGAACGAGGACTGGGGGCGGCGGTTCGTCGCGCTCATGGACTCGGGCGCGCCGGCTGACGGTCCGGAGGCGATGGCGCTGGCCGAGGAGCACCGGCAGCTCATCACCAAGTGGTGGTACGACTGCCCGTACGAGATGCACACCGGCCTGGCGGACATGTACGTGGCGGACCCGCGGTTCACCGCGTACTTCGAGACGCTGCGGCCCGGGATGGCCGCGTACCTGAACGAGGCCATCCACGCCAACGCGATCACCCGCGCCTGACCCGGAGCCGGTGGCAGGATGGCCGGCATGCTCATCGTCGCCGGCACGCTCTACGTCGATCCGGCCCGGCGGGACGCCTACCTGGCGTCCTGCGAGGCCGCCGTCCGCGCGGCCCGCGCCGCGCCCGGCTGTGTGGACTTCGCGGTCAGCGCGGACCTGGTCGAGCCGGGCCGGATCAACGTCTACGAGCGGTGGGAGTCGGACGAGCAGTTGCTGGCGTTCCGGGGCTCCGGACCGGAGGCCGAGCAGGTGACGGAGATCCTCGGCGCCGAGGTGCACAAGTTCCGGATCTCCGGCGTCGAGGCTCCCTGACCGTCGCTAGATGAAGACGTCGAGCAGCAGGACGCCGAGGAAACCGACCACCGAGATGATGGTCTCCATCACCGACCAGCTCTTGATGGTCTGCCCGACGGTCAGTCCGAAGTACTCCTTCACCAGCCAGAAGCCGGCGTCGTTGACGTGCGAGAAGAACAGCGACCCGCAGCCGATGGCCAGCGCCAGCAGCGCCACCTCGGGGCCGGCGAGCGTGGCGGCCAGCGGCGCGACGATGCCGGCGGCCGTGATCGTGGCGACGGTGGCCGAGCCGGTGGCGACCCGGATGCCGACCGCGACCAGCCAGCCGAGCAGCAGCGGGGAGAGGTTCGCGCCCTCGGCGGCGTCCGCGACCAGGTTGCCCACGCCGGCGTCGACCAGGACCTGCTTGAAGCCGCCGCCGGCCGCGACGATCAGCAGGATGCCGGCGATCGGCGGCAGCGAGCCGCCGAGGAAGCCGGAGACCTGGGTACGGCTGAAGCCGGACCGGTAGCCCAGGAAGATCATGGCGAAGATGACGCCGGCGAGCAGCGCGATGATCGGGGTGCCGACGATGTCCAGCGCCTTGCGGCCGGCGGTGCCCTCGCCGAGCGTCAGCTCGCCGATGGCCCGCAGCAGCATCAGCACCACCGGCAGCAGCACCGTGACCACAGCCGCCCAGAGCGCCGGGGACCGGCGGGAGCGCCGCCCGGCCGGCTCGTCGATCGCGCCGCCGGGCCGTCCGGTGCCCGGGTTGACCAGGTCGTCCTCGGTGACCAGGTCGCCGTCGGCGTCGAGCCGTCCGTCACCGGGCCGGGTCGGGCTGCGGTCGTCGGCGCCGTCGCGCCGGGTCGGCAGCAGCGCGGCCGGGGCGGTGGCCGGCACGTACCGGGCGATGAAGTTGCCGAAGACCGGACCGGCGATGATCACCGTGGGGATCGCCACCAGCAGGCCCAGCGCCAGTGTCTGACCCAGGTTGGCGCCGAGCGCGTCGATCGCCACCAGCGGCCCGGGGTGCGGCGGCACCAGGCCGTGCAGCACCGACAGGCCGGCGAGCGCGGGAATGCCGATCTTGATCAGCGGGACATTGACCCGCAGCGAGACGAGCAGCACGATCGGCACCAGCAGCACCACGCCGACCTCGAAGAACAGCGGCAGGCCGATGAGCGCGGCCACACCGGCCATCGCCCACGGCAGCGCGGTGCCGGAGACCCGGCCGACCACCCGTTCCACGATGCCGTCCGCCCCGCCGGACTCGGCCAGCAGACCGCCGATCATCGCGCCGAGCGCGATCAGCAGACCCACGCCACCCACTGTGGAGCCGACGCCGCCGCTGAACGAGGTGACGATCTTGTCGACGGGTACGGCGGCGACCACGCCGAGCACCGCGGCACCCAGGATCAGCGCCAGGAAGGGGTGCACCTTGCCCCAGGCGATGAGCACCACCACGGCGGCGATGCCGAGCAGGGCGGCGGCGACGAGCTGGGCGTCACCGGCGTTCGTGAGCGGTTCCGCCGGTGCGGCGAGCAGTGTGACCACGGCAATCACGACCTTCGGTAGTCGTCCGTGCCTCCGGTACGGGCGATCACTGGGGAGGAGCGGTGGGTGGTGGCTCCGGCGGAAGGCTCGGTGCCAGCCGCCGCAGCGACGCGAACGTCGGCACGAGCGCGTCGTACAGCTCGGAGAACAGCGGCAGCAGGGCCGCGTACGTGGCGGCGGAGGCGGGGTCCGGGCGGACCGTCTCCTCGATCCGGACCAGGTCGGCGGCGACCTCGATCGACTCGATGAGGCCGAGTGCCTGCATGCCGAGCAGGGCCGCGCCGAAGCTGGAACCCTCGTGCCCGGCCGGGAAACGCACCGGCATGCCGAGCGCGTCGGCGAGGATCTGCCGCCACAGCGGGCTGCGGGCGAAGCCGCCGCTGGCGCGGATCTCGCGTACCTCGTTGCCGGCCGCCCGGACCGAGGCGAGGACCAGGGCGAGCTGCTGGCAGACCCCCTCCAGCGCGGCCCGGACCAGGTGCGCCCGGCCGTGCCCGTGGGTCAGCCCGACGTACGCGCCGCGGGGCAGCGCGCTCCAGTGCGGCGCCCGCTCGCTGAGCAGGTACGGCAGCATGATCAGCCCACCGGAGCCGACCGGCGCCGTGGCGGCCAGGTCGAGCAGCTCCTCCTCGGCGTGCTCGCCCAGCTCGGGGGCGAGCGCGTCGCCTGCCCACTGGAGCACGATCCCGCCGTTGTTGATGGCGCCGCCGACCACCCAGCGGTCCTCGGTGAGGGCGTAGCAGAAGACGCCGCCGAGGGGGTCGACGCCGGGGCGTTCCACCATCACCCGCATCGCCCCGCTGGTGCCGATCGAGCAGGCCACCACGCCGGGGCGTACCGCGCCGAGCCCGAGGTTCGCCAGCGGCCCGTCGCCGGCGCCGACCACGAGCGGGGTGTCCGCCGGCAGCCCGGTGGCACGCGCCGCCTCGGCGGTGAGCCCCGGCAGCACGTGGGTGGTGGGTACGAGCTGGGGAAGCTGCTCCTCGGTGATGCCGGCGAGGCGGAGCGCCTCGGTGTCCCAGGCCAGCTTGTGGATGTCCATGAGGCCGGTGGCGGAGGCGACCGAGTGGTCGGTGACGAGCGCGTCGGCGAGCCGCCGCAGCACGAGATCCTTGATGCCGACCCAGTGCGCGACCCGCTCGTGCAGTTTCGGTTCCTGCTCGGCGAACCAGACGAGCTTGGGCAGCGGCGCCATCGGGTGCACCGGGGTGCCGGTGCGCCGGTGCAGGGCGAGCCCGGACGGCGCGGCGCGCAGGCGCTCGGCCTGCGCGCCGGCCCGTGAGTCGGCCCAGGTGATCGACGGGGTGAGTGGGGTGCCGTCGGCGTCCAGCCCGATCAGGCTGTGCATGGCGGTGCTGAACGACAGCCCGGCGATCGGCCGGCCCAGCTCGTCGGCCACCGCACGGATCACGCCGAGGACGGCCTGGTAGATCACGTCCGGATCCTGCTCGGCCCAGCCCGGGTTCGGCTCCTCCAGCGGGTAGCCGATCGAGTGGCTGGCCAGTTGCCGGCCGGTGGTGTCGAACGCGACGGCCTTGGAACTGGTGGTGCCGATGTCCACACCCACCACCACGGCCGGGTCGCCCACCGGTGCACCTCCTCGCCGCCCGGGGGCCGCGGTCCGCCCCGCCGTTGCGGCTGACGTTACCGACGTGTCCACGCGTCCGCATGACGAAGCGGGACCGCCGGGAGCCGGTGGCACGGAACGTGAATCGACGCGGGAGTTTCCGCCGATTGTGTCGGTCAATCAGCCGATCGGTCTAATTGGCGACTTTCGCGTGTCTTCGTACCCCTGCCGCACCGTTGACATGAATGACACCCCGATTGGTGGGCTCGCGCGGCGGAGGAGTCGGCGTGGCGAAGACTGATTCGACGGGTTCCACATGGCGGTACCGGTGGGCGCACCGGCAGAACGAGCGGCGGCAGCGGGCCTTCCGCGCGGCCGACGAGGCGTGGCGACGCCGCGACGAGGAGCTGCGCCGCCTGCGTACGCTCGCGGTGTCCTTCCACGGCTCGGCCCAGGCGGGCGTCGGCCTGCCGATGGAGCTGGCCCCCGGCGAGGTGGTCTTCTGGACGCTTCCCGCCGCGCAACTGGTGGAGGTGCGGCACACCGCCGTGCTGCCCGCCCCCGAACTGACTGTCGACCCCGACCCACCCGTGTTGCGCCCGCGCCGCCCCGAGGGCGTCAAGGTGGTCGACGCCGGGCTGGCCGTGCTCACCAACCGCCGTCTGGTGCTGCTCGGCGGACGCGGCCGGCGCGACTGGGCGTACGGCCGGATGACCGGCCTGTCCCACGACCCCGGCGCCCCGGTCACGCTGATCCAGGTGCTGGACCGGCGGCGTACCTCCGGGTTGCTGCTGCCCACCGGCGCGGCGGCAGACTTCCGGTTCACGCTCACGCTGGCGTTCGCCGACGCGATCGAGCAGCGCGCCGCGGTCGTGGCCGAGCTGGACGAGCTGATCGCGGAGCACACCGCCGCGCGGCCCGAACGCCCCGCGGTGCTCACCCCCGCCCAGGCCCGCGTCACCGCCCTGGTGCCCGGCGGCCGGCGCACGGTGGCGGTCGGCGCGGCGCTCGCGCTGATCGTGCCGGCGA